>DAOLWT010000273.1:0-2812 GCA_035421345.1 Bacteroidales bacterium | reverse complement strand
AATTTTTCTGTTTGCACTATTCCTCTTAATAATACCGAAGCCAATTTTAATAATGAAATTCCATTAGACTCCAATATCCCCATAAATGAAATATCTTCCCCTATTGATACACATAAAATATACATAAACACCAGCTTAAACCACGAACAGTTTAACGTACCCGACGCATTCAATACGCATTATGAAGAATGTAAATTAAAAATAGCTTCATTAAAACGTTGTAAAAAATGTTTATTACCGGAAACCTTCCCATTTATTACATTCGACGAAAAGGGTGTTTGCAATAAATGTAATACGTATAGCAAACAAAAGCCGTTGGGAATAGATGCGTTAAAAGAAAAAGTAGCCCCTTTTAAAAAAAATAACGGAAAACCCGATTGTATTGTTGCTTTTAGCGGGGGTCGCGACAGCAGTTATTCATTACATATTGTTAAAGAAATATTAGGGCTTACGCCATTGGCATATTCTTACGACTGGGGAATGATAACCGACCTAGCCCGCCGAAATCAAGCACGTATGTGTGGCAAACTGGGTATTGAACATATTCTTGTTTCGGCCGATATTCGAAAAAAAAGAAATTATATACAACAAAATGTTTCGGCCTGGTTAAAAAGACCCCACTTGGGTACTATTCCTTTGTTTATGGCAGGCGACAAACAATATTTTTATTATGCATCTAAACTGCAACAACAATATAATTTACCTTTATTAATTATGGGGGAAAATTATTTTGAAAAAACCGGTTTTAAGATAGAATTTACGGGCGCTAAACAAGAACAACAAGGCTATATGAGTTATCATGTATCCTTAAAAAGCAAATTAAATATGCTTGCTTTTTATGCCAAAGAATATTTACTGAATCCTGCCTATATAAATGCTTCCTTATTGAACACTATAGGCGCCTATTTTGCCTATTACGGCAGTAAACACAACTACTTAAATCTATTCGATTATATTTATTGGGACGAAAAGGAAATAAATACCATTTTATTAAATAATTATTATTGGGAGACCGACCCTGAAACTAAATCTACCTGGCGTATAGGCGATGGTACAGCCGCATTTTACAATTATATTTATTATATTGTTGCCGGTTTTACCGAAAACGACACGTTTAGAAGCAACCAAATACGCGAAGGAATTTTAAACAGAGAAGATGCACTTAAAATGGTAAATGAAGAAAACAAACCCCGTTTTAATTCTATTAAATGGTATTGCGATACCATTGGTATTGACTTTGAAGAAACAATAAAACGAATAAAGAAAATAAAGAAAAATTACTAATATTTGTAAACTATTAAAAAATCCAACCGGTTTCATGATACCCAAAGAAGAATCGCAAGTTGTTGAATTTAAATTAATCTGGAAAGAAGAGTTCCTAAAGAATATATGTGCTTTTGCAAACGTAGCGGGAGGCTCATTATTTATAGGGATAAATGACAATGGTGAAATAATTGGAGTTAATAATGCAACAAAATTACTTGAAACACTTCCCAATATTATTAATCAAAAAATCGGAATTATTCCTTCTGTTTTACTTGAACATACTCATGATAAAACTATCATAAAGATTATTATTCAACCATCATCAGTCCCAATTTCCTATAATGGACGATATTATATTCGAAGTGGTAGTGTTGTTCTTGAGTTGCAGGGAAGAAAATTAAGCGACTTCTTATTACAAAAAAGCGGAATCACCTGGGATTCATTAGAAATAAATAAAGCTTTTGAATTCGAACCAAATTTAGAAACAATTGAACTTTTTAAAAAATTATCGTACGACAGGTTGCCTTTTGCAAAAGAGGAAAAGGATATACACGTTCTGCTTAAAAAATTAAATTTACTAAATCCCTCGCTATTGCCAACTAATGCGGCTGTTTTATTGTTCGATAAAAATCCGCAGCGATTATTCTCTCAAGCTGTTGTTAAAATCGGACGCTTTATAAACGAAGCTGATATTGTTTCTTCAGACATTGTGGATGGAAACTTGTTTCAACAAGCGGAAAATACACTTGCTATTTTAAAAACAAAATACCTTTTAAGTACCATTTCATACGAAGGGACTCATCGTCGCGAGCAATTAGTCTATCCATTTATTGCGTTACGCGAAGCCATTTTTAATGCAATTATTCATCGCGATTACAATACCACTTCTGCTATACAAATAAAAATCTACAACAATCATCTTAGCATTGCAAATGAAGGTAAATTACCTCCTGAAATTACAATTGATGATTTGAAGCGAGAGCATTTATCTAAACCTAAGAATAAACTATTAGCCGACATTTTCTATAAGGCAGGCTATATAGAAAGCTGGGGAAGAGGCACATTAAAAATTATGTATGAATGTGAAAAAGCAAATATTCCGGAGCCTCTTTTTTATGAAGAACATGGCGTAGTTAAAATTTCTTTTAAATTATCTATTAAAAGTAATGAGGAAATAAATGGCACATTAAATGGCACATTAAATGGCACATTAAATGGCACATTAAATGGCACATTAAATTCAACGCAGCAAAAGGTTTTTAACACAATAAAATCAAACCCAAACATAAAAGCCAAAGAAATTGCCACCTTATTAGATATACCTCGCGATACCTTAAATAAACAATTAAAATTTTTAATAAAAAATGGAATTATTGAACGAAGAGGAAGTAAAAAAGCCGGTGGTTATTGGAATATTGATAATTGACGTTGAAGAAACAATAAAACGAATAAATAAAATAAAGAATTTATATTAAAATGCGAATACTCTTCTTTTTTGTACATCCTTCTAAATACCACCTTTTTAAATATACCATTAATTATTTAA
>DAOLWT010000272.1:0-2830 GCA_035421345.1 Bacteroidales bacterium | reverse complement strand
AATAGCGTTGCTGCTCTGTCTGACACATTTTTCCTTTCTCAACTCTCGCTCTCACTCTCACTCTGATTTTCGGAGGTCGTCTCGAAGTGGGACCGCTCGTAGATAATTTTTTTTGGAAATTCTTTTTTTAAACTTTTTCTTATTCAATCATTCTATAATTCAATCATTCTGTCATTCTATCATTCTATCATTCTATCATTACGAAAGAGACTGCGTAATTTTGGAAGAAAGTTCAATTACTTTTTCATATTCTTCCGACGAAAGGTCGTTATAGAAATAATTAACTGGATTAATCTTAGTACCGCTTTTCCATACTTCGTAATGTAAATGAGGAGCAGTCGACATACCCGTACTTCCTACATATCCAATTAACTGTCCTCTTTTAATTTTTTGTCCTTCGGTAACAAATTTCTTACTTAAATGCCCGAACAAGGTTTGATACCCATATCCATGATTAATAACAACATTAATTCCATACCCAGTTAAACTATTTCCAGAAGGGGTTGAAACTACCCCATCACCGGTAGCATAAACAGGAGTGCCTCGGGGAGAGATGATATCTATTCCTGTATGTAAATGTAAGGTTTTATATATAGGATGTAGTCGGTAACCAAAACCGGAACATATTTTATCGACTCCATTTTTAATAGGCATAATAGCCGGAAGACAAGCCATCATCTGACTTTTATTCTTCGCCATTTCCAATACTTCGTCGTACGATTTCGACTGTACATACAATCTGCGAGATAAAACATCCAGTTTTTGAGTTGTTTCAACAATTAATTTGGAATTATCATATCCTTCCAATTTTGCATATCGGTCTGAACCTCCGTACGAAGCAGCTCTAACAGAACTAGGAAGAGGTTCGGCTTCGAAAATTACACGGTATAAATTATCGTCCCTACTTTCAATATCACTCAATACTTTATTTACCCGCTCCATTCGTTCGTTTAATATTTCGTATTGAAGTTTATATTGCTCAATTTCTCTTTCTAACATTTTTTCTTTGGGAGAATTAAAGAAATTGTAAGCAAGCAATAAAACTACCGACGAAAATACAGTACCCATAGCAACAACCGAAAGGAAACGTTTAACTTTTTGTTTTACCGTTACTCTTACTTTTTCGAATGTAAGCGACTTTGTATTAAAATGATAATGATGTTTTTTTTTCGCCATTTAAATAATAATGGATTGCTGTTCTTATAATTTTCTCTATTCTAATTAAAATAACAGGGAACAAAACGTAAAAAAAAGAAATTTATTTTATGGTTTTTTTTTCACCCTATCACAAAACTAACAAAATAATCTAACTTTGCAAACCAAATAACTCTTAAAAATTGTTAATGACACGTTTATGAATAAAACAGCAACAAACATTAGAAACTCATTTACAAGCTTTTTTGCATCAAAAAAACATACAATTGTTCCTTCGGCACCTATGGTGGTTAAAAACGACCCCACCCTTATGTTTACCAATGCCGGAATGAACCAATTTAAAGATATTTTTCTTGGAAATTCAAAAACAGAAAATAAAAGAGTAGCCAATTCTCAAAAATGTTTACGTGTTTCCGGAAAACATAACGACCTAGAAGAAGTAGGTCATGATACCTATCATCATACCATGTTCGAAATGCTCGGAAATTGGTCGTTTGGTGATTATTTTAAAAAAGAAGCCATTGAATGGGCTTGGGAGCTATTAACGGAAGTCTATCAGATTGAAAAAGACCGACTTTATGTAACCATTTTTGGTGGCGATGAATCCGATAAACTGGAAAAGGATAATGAAGCGTATCTTTTCTGGAAAAAAATTATCCCCGAAGACCGAATTCTTCTGGGTTCTAAAAAAGATAATTTCTGGGAAATGGGCGATACCGGACCTTGCGGACCCTGCTCCGAAATTCATGCAGATATACGTAGTGCCGAAGAAAGAAAAAAAGTGGATGGAAAAACATTAGTGAATACCGGAAATCCGTTCGTTATTGAAATATGGAATCTTGTTTTTATAGAATTTAATCGTTTATCCGATGGCAAATTAGTTCAATTACCTTCGAAACATGTTGATACCGGTATGGGATTTGAACGTTTATGCATGGTTTTACAGAATACCAAATCGAATTATGATACCGATGTTTTTCAACCGATTATAGCTGAAATTGCTCAAATTTCAGGGAAAAAATATGGTGCAAATGAAAAAGCGGATATCGCTATGCGTGTTATTGCCGACCATGTTAGAGCTATTTCTTTTGCTATTGCCGATGGTCAGCTTCCTTCTAATAACAAAGCCGGATATGTTATCAGACGCATTTTACGTCGAGCTGTCCGCTATGGCTATACTTTCCTCGATTTAAAAGAACCCTTTATTCATGAATTAGTTCAGGTTTTAGTGAAACAAATGGGCGATTTTTATCCCGAATTAAAAGCACAACATGAACTTATAAGAAAAGTAATTGCTGAAGAAGAAATATCGTTTCTAAAAACCTTATCTACAGGTATTCAACGATTTGAAAATTATTATGCCACACATAAAGGAGAAAAAATTATTGATGGTGGTTTTGCTTTTGAATTATTCGACACGTTCGGCTTTCCTATAGACCTTACTCAGCTGATTTCCAAAGAATTAAATATGGAAGTAGACATGGATGGTTTTCATAAGCACATGGAAGAACAAAAAAACCGTTCTCGTTCGGCCGCTACCATAGATACCGATGACTGGGTTGAATTAAAAGAAGTAAAAGATACCGAATTTGTAGGATATGACTCCCTTTCGGCAAAGGCTGTTATTTTGAAATATCGTAAAGTAAAAACCAAAGAGAAAGAATTTTTTCAACTG
>DAOLWT010000271.1:0-2836 GCA_035421345.1 Bacteroidales bacterium | reverse complement strand
GGGGTTCGCTTTACCAATTGCGCGATCATATTACTAATTCTTTTAAAGAAAAATTATTAACCGACTCTCAATTTAAAATAATTCAATCCGATATAGAAGTATTACTTTCTCAACTTAACAAACATATTTTCCATTTAACGAAAGAAAAAATAGAAAAGAATACGGAAAAAAATAATTCTTAATTTAAAACGCATATAAAAATGACTATCATAGAAAAAATATTGGCAAAACATGCCAACAAATCCGTAGTTAAACCGGATGAAATTATTGATGTATTTATTGATACCCGTGCTGCACGTGATTTTGGCGGTGCTAACGTAGTAAAAAACTTAATTGATAATGGCTTAAAATTAAACGATGCGTCCAAAACCTGTTTTACCTTCGATTGTAATCCGGGAGGCTCCGATCAAAAATATGCTCAAAACCAACAATATTGTCGTCAGTATGCCCGCGAAAACGGCATCGCTATTTATGATGTAAATACAGGTATAGGAACACATATAGCCATCGATAACGGACTGGTTTGGCCGGGAAGTACTTTTGTATCAACCGACTCTCATGCGAACATTATGGGAGCTATCGGCTCTTTCGGACAAGGAATGGGAGATCAGGATATTGCCGCAGCTTGGGCAAATGGTGCAGTTTGGTTTAAAGTACCTAAATCGGTAAAAATTAATCTCAATGGGAAACGTCCAGTCGATGTTTCTGCAAAAGATATTATTTTAAATCTGCTTTCTATTTTCGGTGCTAATAAATTACTTGGGTTTTCAGTAGAAATCGATGGCGAAGAAGTGAATCGATTAACGATGGATGAACGCATAACAATTTCTTCTATGGCAACAGAAATGGGCGCTATTATTATCTTATTTACGGCATCACCCGAAATAATGAAATACTGCGAAGAAAAAACAGGGCGTAAATTAGAGCTCATTCAAGCCGATAAAGACGCCGTTTATGAACAGGTACACAATATCGATATTTCAAAATTTGTTCCAATGGTTGCGAAACCAGGGCATCCTCATGATAATGCGGCTGTTGCTTCGGTGAGTAATACCAAAATAGATTCCGCTTTTATAGGTAGTTGTACCAACGGAAGATTAGATGATATGCGTGTTGCTGCCGCTATCTTAAAAAATAAAAAAGTAGCTCCGGGTGTAGTACTTAAAATCGTTCCTTCTACAGATCAGGTCTGGAATCAATGCTTACAAGAAGGATTAATAAAAATATTTAAAGATGCAGGGGCGATGGTCTCCAATGCCGGTTGTGCCGGTTGTGCTGCCGGACAAGTAGGTCAGAATGGTCCCGGCGAAGTAACGATTAGTACCGGAAATAGAAATTTTGATGGAAAACAAGGGAAAGGCTTTGTTTATTTAGCTTCTCCTGCAGTAGTTGCTGCATCGGCTGTTGCCGGTTATATTACAGAACCTACGCACATTCCTTCTCAACCTGCTATATTCGAGAAAAAAGAGTATATTAAAAAATCAAGTGTCGTTAAAAAAGAAATAACCGAAAAACCATTATTGGTTGAAGGGAATGTATGGCTTATTAAAAAAGATGATATCGATACCGATATGATTTATCATAACCGTTATCTTACCATTACCGATATTAAAGAGATGGGACAATGTGCGTTTGATAATTTAAAAGGCTATGAAGATTTTGCTAAAAAAGCAAAGACAGGAGACATTATCATTACCTCTAAAAATTTTGGTGCCGGTAGTTCTCGCCAACAGGCGGTCGATTGTTTTACTTCGCTTGGTATCTCTTGTATTCTAGCAGAATCGTATGGTGCTATTTACGAACGAAATGCCATTAACGCAGCACTCCCCATTCTTACCTATAAACCGGAAAACTTAATGGTAGCCGATATACAAAATGGCGATCGAATAAAAGTTGATATGGTGAATGGAAAAATGACTAATTTAAAAAATAATAAAACCGTAGAAATAGATAAATTTACCGATGTGCAAATTGCTATTTATAAGAATGGCGGTTTATTGTAATATCTATCTAATGCATCCATAACTCACGAATAATTTATCGATTAGAATACCATGTTTTTTAATCAAAGTGAAGAAATTTCCTGACAGCATTGTCCCGATAATTATCGGAATTTGTAACTTTTTGATCAAGCAAAAAGTTAAACAATAACAACCTTATTTTTTAAATAAAATGTATATTCCAGTGTAGAATACAAATCGAAAAATTTATTTTTTAAACGAAATGGTTTTAAAAATCATTTTAGCTATCGATATTGTAATTGGGAAAAATATTTTTTTTAGAAATTTTATTTATTCCTTTTTTTAGAAAAAAGGAACCAAAAAATCGGAAAATTTAAAAGCCCTGCGATGGTCGTTTTCTCGCACAATGCCAACGTACAAAGCCACGACCATCACGTCCGTCATCGCACAAAAAGCTGCCGCTCCAAATTTTCCATTGCCATCGCTAACACTTTTAATACATTTACGCTTTCTGTATTAGTGTGTATACATGGCATTCAGGAAATTTTGATACAAAACAAGGTTCTGTTTTGTGCAGAGAGCTTGTGCTCTCGCCTCGCAAGCGAAGCGAAGCGGGAAGAAAACGCAATATAATAATTCAATTTTTCTGAAATAAAGAGTTTTGGTTTCGGGGAAAAAACAGAACCGTAGTTTTGAAGAAATTTTCTGACAGCCTTGTCCCGATAGCCATCGGGATTTGTTACTTTTTGTATCAAGACAAAAAGTAAATAAGAAAAAGCGTAGCGTGTCGAATTCTGACTTAGAGTAAATTATAATCTAGCTAACTCATCCCTAAATCACTGATAATTGATTGATTAGAATACCATATTTTTGCA
>DAOLWT010000270.1:0-2847 GCA_035421345.1 Bacteroidales bacterium | reverse complement strand
TGGTTTTAGACGTATTTGGGAATATAGTTTGATTTAATAAATTAAATTTATCTCCGTGTGTTAATAATGTAACTGATATTTCTCTAATATGTAATTGTTTTTGGGGTTCACTTTTTAATTTTGCTTTGGTAAGATCAACTATTAAAATATTACCAAATCCTACCACTTCTATTGTCATATCGGGACATAAAATAACAGCAGTACGTTCACTAATACCAATTCCATATTTACTTCCGGTTAAAACAACAGCATCCGACAAGCGACCTAAACGACCTCTTTTTTCGAAGTGTGTATCAAAAATTATATCATCAACCAAGCCTAATCCTTGTAATGTAACTAATTTATTTTCATCGTCGGCGTCTTCTTTATAAATAACTACCCGATTTAACAAGGCTTCCTGACTTTTTCCACCATCGATCGAATGTTTACAAATAATATTGGTTCCGGCGCTTGTTCCGGCAATAACTCCCCCTTTTTTATATACTGCTTCTACCGCACTTAATAATGGAGAATTAATTTTATTATTTTTTAATGCATCGATATATTTTCGCTGATCTCCTCCGGCAATAAATATAATATTATAATCAATTAATTTATCGGCTATTTCTTTATGTGCTTCATTATCTTTCCAGTTTTCCGTATTAAAAGAAATACTATCCGGGTCTTCATCAACCAATAAAGGAACTGTCCATATATTTTGTTTAGCTATATTTAATTCTGTTATAAAATATTTTTCATAATCAGGAATCGTGCTTGTTGAATGAAGTTCAGATGAAGGAATAATGGCAATACGTGCCATTTCTTTTCCACCGGCTAATTCAATCATTTTATTAAATATAAGCGGGCTATCTGCTCCGCCACCAATCATAAATAAATATCCTTTTTGCATAGCTAATAATTCTGTTCTGTTAATACTTACTAAAAACTAATTCTAAAGATACACTTTTTTTATTTTCATTTAAATTATTTTCATTATAAAAGTATTGCTTCAACGCCGGGCAGTTTTTTCCCTTCCACATATTCAAGCATAGCACCTCCTCCGGTTGATACATAACTAATTTGATCAGCCAGGTTGTATGTATTTATGGCAGCTACCGAATCGCCTCCTCCAACTAAAGAAAATGAGCCACTTATTGTAGCACTTGCTACTGCTATCGCCACGGCCTTTGTTCCTTGCTGAAAATGCGACAATTCAAAAACGCCCATCGGGCCATTCCATAAGATAGTACTGGAATTATTAATAATTTCGGCATAACGACGGCATGTTTTTTTCCCTATATCAAGGCCTAACCATTTATCCGGAATATCATCGGCAGAACATAATTTATAATTGGCATCGTTCGAAAACTTATCGGCAATTACAACATCGGTTGGTAAATACAAATTAACTCCTTTTAACATCATTTCTTTTACCATATCTTTAGCTGCTCCAACCCAATCTTCTTCATACAAAGAACCACCAATTTTTCCACCCAAGGATTTAATAAACGTAAATGCCATTCCACCACCTATTATAATATTATCGACCTTATTAATTAAGGTTTTTATAATACCTATTTTGTTTGACACTTTTGCTCCTCCGATAATAGCTGTATATGGAGGTTTTGCCTCATTTAATATTCTTTCAAGATTCATTAATTCGTTGGCTAACAATAAGCCAAAATATTTATCGTTTGGAAAATATTTAGGTAAAACGCTTACCGACATATGAGCGCGATGGGAGGTAGCGAACGCATCGTTTACATAAGCATCTCCTAATGATGCTAATTGTTTGGCAAATTCGCCATCGGTTCCAGCTTCTTCTTCCGGATAAAAACGAATATTTTCCAATAATACTACATCACCCGGTTTTAATTTAGAACAAACATCAATCGTTTTTTGTCCGAATAAATCTCGTGTAAAAATGATATTTTTCCCTAAGAGTTCGGTAAGAACAGGGACTAAAGGGGTTAACGAATAATCGTTTTCAAATCCCCCTTTTGGTCTTCCCAAATGAGAAATTAATATAACAGAAGCTCCGTCGTTTAATATTTTTTTTATGGTTGATAACGACTCTCTTATTCTTGTATCATCTGTAACCTGTCTGTTATGATTTAAAGGGACATTAAAATCAACCCGAATCAATACTTTTTTCCCTTTAAAGTTATGATCCTCTATGGTCTTAATATTTTTATGTGATATCATTATTTATATTTATTAAATATTTCTTTTACAAAAATATAAAACTATTCAAAATGGGGTATAATATTTTTTTTAATAAATCATTATCTTTGCACAACTTATGATAATCTTGTAATACAACTTGAATGAAAACAAATTCCAATTATATTTCATCTAAACTTCCCCAAATAGGAACTTCCATATTTGCTGTTATGTCGCAGTTAGCAAATGAACATAAAGCCATAAACCTTTCTCAAGGGTTTCCCGATTTTAACTGTTCCGAGAAGTTACAGGAATTAGTCAATCAATCTATTAAAAAAGGCTACAATCAATATGCTCCTATGCCCGGTATAATGCCTCTAAGAGAAGCTATTGCTGAAAAAACACACACTTGTTTTAATGTATCCTATAATCCAGAAACAGAAATAACCGTAACTGCAGGAGCCACACAAGCAATATATACGGCTATTTCGGCATTTATTAAAGAAGGCGACGAAGTTATTGTATTTGAACCGGCATATGATTGTTATGTTCCTGCTATTTTAATGAATGGAGGAACACCCAAATATGGTAAATTAAATTTTCTCGATTATTCTATTAATTGGGATGAAACACGGAAACTAATTAGTCAACGTACTCGGATGATCATAATTAACAGTCCGCATAATCCTACTGGGAGTGTGCTTT
>DAOLWT010000269.1:0-2856 GCA_035421345.1 Bacteroidales bacterium | reverse complement strand
TTTTAATCTTCTTGCCATGGAATCGAATATGGGAACCACATCTTTTCTTAATACATTTAAAAATACATCACCTGTTATTGACTCAATAGTCCCTTATTTTAATTATTACTTTCCTTGCATCGAAATGATTCCAATGATTAAATATATATTGAAAACAAATTTAATCTCCACGGGGTTCGATATATGGACGGCTTCTCCAAAAATATGGTATCCTGCTGTTAGAAAATATTTCAAAATTCCCGATTCTTTATATTTTAAAGATTCTATTTTTTACAACTACCTTATCCTAAAATCAGATACCATAAAAAACAAAGAAAGTTTTAATGAAATAAAGAAATTTAATCCAAAAAAAATATTACAAGAACTCCCATCAGCATGGAAGTCAAGCATTAAAAACATAGCTATTGACACCATAAATGACCCTATTAAAAAATGTATTGCTAAAAGCATATTAATTCGTGCTGATATGCTAAACGGTATTCTTACTAAAAGAATAAGTATAACGATAAGAGATTCTATTATGTCTCAAAATTTATTATGGATTATGCAAAATTTCCCTAACGAAAAAATTATTTTTTGGGCACATAATGGTCATATTGAAAAAGTTTCTCAAAATTTCAAAGAAAGTGGATTTTCTAAAGGAATGAGTGGCTTAGAAGGAAATATGATTAAATATCTTCATGATACAATTATAGCAAAATCATATTTTCTTGGAATATATGCTAATGAAGGGTATTCTTTGTTTAACGAAAAAAGTTATAAACTAAAGAAAAGCAAAAGAAATATGCTTGGCTCTATTATTCTAAAAAGTGGATACGATATCGCTTTCTGTAATTTTTCAAATCAACAGCAATGCAAAGAAAATGATTGGATGTTTCATAAAATAAAAGCAACAGGCGAGTATAAATATAAAATAATACCCATAAAAACATACGATGGGGTAATTATAATTAAAAAAGTGAGTCCTATAAATTATATAAACAGAAATCCATAAAAAAGAGGCTATCGCATAATAGCAACAGCCTCTTTTCAATTTTTAAAAAGTCATTTTATTATTTTTTCACTTCCGGTTTTAAAACAACCCTTACATAATGATTTTGTTTGAAATATTTTTTAGCAAACTCTTTAATATCGTTTGCGGTTATTTCATTTAACATATTTTCATAATCGGTTGTTAACTTCGAATTGTCGCTATTAAAATAATACGACATTAAATTATTAACCCAAAACTTATTGGTTTTTAAATCTACTTCTCTTTCTCTAATTAAAGTTTCTTTGGCTTTATCGATATTTTTCTGTTCCACCGTTGCATACATTCCTTTGAAAATGCCAAAAACAGCTTTCGTCAGTTTTTTGGTGTTTTTAGGAGAACAACCAAACATAATCATAATAGAGAATTCCGCATTGGGAAATTGTTCATAGCTTAATTGTACTTGCGGAGAATAAACACCGCTTAATTCTTCACGAATTAATTCTACCAATTGAATGTCGAGAATTTCTTTGGCTACTTTTAAACATATTCTGTTTTTATCGGTCCATTCAAATTTTTCGTTTAATACAATCCCTACCATACTTTGCGGATCGGTTCCTTTTTGGAATTCGAGATCTGTTACGCCTTCGGGAAATTTCACCTGGCTATCCTTCCAGTTTTCTTTTTTATTTTGAACGGGAAGACTTCCTAAATATTTTTCTAATAGTGGCGTAATAGAATCAACATCGATATTTCCTACAATAAAAAATTTGAAATCGTTCGCATTTCCAAATCTTTCAGAAAAAACAGTAAACGCTTTTTCGAAATCTATTTTATTTAAAATACGTTCGTTTGGAATAACAATTGTTCGGGCATTGTTGGATGTTGCTGTTTTAAACAAAGTATCATAAAACACATATATAGGACTAGCACCTAAAAACTTAATCTGGTTTTTTAAGTTCGACATATATGCTTCATAAGCTACTTGGTCTTTTCGAGGGGCTTTACAATAAAGATAAGATAACTGTAATAAGGTTTCAAAATCTTTCGGGCTACAGTTTCCGGTAAATCCTTCTCTTAAATCATCAATAAAAGGAGATATATTAACTTCTTTTCCTTTTAGTTTTTTTTCTAACTCGGTTTGATCGAAATTACCAACACCACTACTACTTAAAATATTACTTGCAAAAAATGCCGATGGATATTCGTTCTCGTTGTATAACGATAAACCTCCTAAGCTATATGCATTGACTAAGATTTCATCGTTTTTAAATTTGGTGTTTTTAACTACTACCTGCACACCATTAGCAAAAGTTAATTCGGTATATTCGAGCTCTTTATTTTCGATTTTTGAAACCACTTTTGTCCCAGCTAAATCAGCTTCATTCACCAAAGGTTCTGCTTTAAATTTATCGACATAGGGAGCAAGTTCTTTATTTTTAGAAGAAGCAATAATATCGAGCATTTGTTTTTCTGTTGGAACGAGCACGCCTTCTTTTTCCGGTGCTGTAACAATAATAACCATATTTTCGTCGGTTATCCACTCCGTTGCTAATGCATTCACATCGTTTAACGAAATAAGTGGTAATAGTTTTTGTGCTAATTTATATTCTATTTTAGCTCCGGGTATTGCGTCTTTTTCCAGAAAATGACTCACATACTCATCGATTAAACGTGCCGATTCTGTTTTATCTGATTCTTTAGCTGCTTTTTCTAACTCACTAAGCATCTGCTCTTTTATTCTTTCTAATTCTGTTTCCGTAAATCCGTATTTTTTAACTCTGAGGTTTTCTAATAATAATTGTTCAAATGATTTATCGATTTGATTCTCTTTCGGAGATGCATATAATTGATATGCATCTATGCTGCGAACAAAAGAGCCGTAA
>DAOLWT010000268.1:0-2880 GCA_035421345.1 Bacteroidales bacterium | reverse complement strand
ACCGAGAAAAGAGGACGTTATTTAGGGGCTTTTGCTGGAGAAGATAAAATTCTTTCTATTATGTCTTCCGGCGAAATAAAAATAGCTGGTTTCGATTTAGCAACTCATTTCGATGAGGATATGATATTAATAGAAAAATTAAAAACGAAAAATATTATTTCCGCCATTTATTTAGATGGAGAAACAAAATTCCATTTCATAAAAAGATTTGAATTAGATAATTCATTGAAAAAAACGAATATCATATCGGAACACCCTGAATCGAAACTCGTATTTGTTAGTACCGATATGTACCCGCGTGTGGAAGTAGATTTTATCGCTGTTAAAAATAAAAAAATTCCCCAAGAAACAATTCTTATATCCGATTTTATTCCCTTGAAAGGAATAAAAGCGAAAGGAAAAAAATTAAGCGATCATCAAATAGATAAAATTATCCCGATAGAATCATTGCCATACGAAGAACCGGTAATTAAGCCCGTTGAAACAGCTCCGAAAGAGATAGTCGCCGATTTGGAAGCAATCCTTCCTCCTAAACTGATTGAAAAAAAAGAAAAAGGAATTCCAAAAGAAAAAAATAGCGAATCGCTTGATAAAACCGGTAAAAATGAGAATATAAAGAAGAATACCACTAAAAAAGGAATATCCGACGATCCGGATGATGAATCTCAAATGAAACTCTTTTAAAAAACAAATTTTATGAAAGACGATAAAATACTTGATATAACCAATGATATTAAATGGATTGGCATATTAGACCCCGATTTACGTACATTCGATATTGTAATGGAAACCGTACATGGCACCACTTACAACTCTTATTTTATAGATGCGCAAAAAAAGACCATTGTTGAAACAACCAAAGAAAAATATTGGGATACATATATTGCTAAAATTAAAAAATTAGTTAACCCTATCGATATTGAATATATCATTGTTAACCATACAGAACCGGACCATTCGGGTAATATCGCAAACCTATTAAAAGTAGCTCCTAATGCAACCGTTGTGGGTAGCGGGAATACCATTCGTTATTTAAAAGATTTAACCGGAATGGAATTTAAATGTATGCAGGTTAAAGACGGACAAACCTTAGATTTAGGGAATAAAACCATTCGTTTTGTAGCTGCCGCAAACCTCCATTGGCCCGATTCTACCTATGCTTATTTGGAAGAAGACAAGGTCTTGTTTACCTGCGATTCTTTTGGTGCTCATTATTGTGAAGAAGGCATGTTCGATGATTTAGTGAAGAATTACGACGATGCGTTTAAATATTATTTTGATGTAATACTTAAACCTTTTAGTAAGTTTATGCTGAAAGCAATAGAAAAAATTAAACCCTTAGAAATAAAAGTTATTTGTCCGGGACATGGCCCTATATTACGTAAAAATTGGAAACGATATGTGGATATGTCGGAACAATTTTCTAAAGAAGCACTTCGCATAATAGATAAACAACGCGTTTTTATTCCGTATGTTTCAGCATATCAAAAAACAGCCCTCATTGCACAAAAAATAGCTGAAGGGATTAGAAAAGCCGGTGATATTGAAGTAAATGTGTGTGATATTGAAAAAATGGATTTAGCAAAAATTGATGAACACCTTTCTAGAAGTACCGGTATTATTATAGGCTCGCCTACTATTAATAAAAATACACTTTTACAAATCTACCAATTATTTGCACTTATTAGCCCGATACGCGACCATGGGAAACTAGCTGCGGTTATAGGTTCATATGGCTGGAGCGGCGAAGCTGTAAAAATTATTCACGATAACTTAGTCAATTTAAAGTTAAAGGTAATGCCTGAAAATTTCGCTTTAAAATTTACCTTACACGAGAATATTTTCCTCGCTTGTATAGAATATGGAATGCAATTCGGGAAACAGTTGCTGGAAAATAAAATCTCCGAAGAATAATTTTACTACTCAATGATTATTTTCGAAATTAAAAAGCAAAACCAAATTAAGGTTATTATTTGTTTTTTTATGGCATGCTTCTTTTTTTCTTGTTCTATGGAACGAAAGCTTGCTCAAAAATATATCAATTCAAACGATACAATTCATCTTCTAATAATTCAAACAAAAGAAGTTACTTTAAAAAATTTAAAACTTCCTATTGATTCTATCTCTAAAAAAGAGACCGTTGTAAGTTCGGGCAATGCCATTTTAGATTCACTTAAAAAAAATATTTTTTTAAATATAGTAAATGTGGGCTTGGTGGATGAATTAAAAAAAAGAAACTTTAAAATTTATACCGAAAGCGATACTGCCGATTTTATGAAATTAGACTCAGGGTATATTTTTAATATTTCTCAGATTGAAATAGAAGAATTTGATACGCCCGATACGTTATTTTTGCAACGAGATACGGCCCTATATTATAAAGCTTTTTTATTAAATTCAATAAAAATTAATTGGTGGATTGAAGTATCTCAAATAATGAGTAATGGCGTTGTTGATAATGTTCTTTTTAATACCTCAACATACACAGATGAAATTAAAACAGATTACAAAGAATATTTTTTTTCAGATCAGGTAAATTTAGTTTACGATATTAATAAAATTACCATGAATCGTTTTTATAATGAGGTATATTCCTATGGAATGTTAAATGCAGCGTATATAAACGATTACTTTATGAATAAATATATTTTTGATAGATATTATAAAAAGAAAAAGCCGCTTTATTTTCATTTCGATTCATCGCAAAACCATTTATCTCCGGCGGGATATAATCGGTTTATTTTTATGTAATACCATTGTGTAATTTAAAATATCAGTTTGACTATTTTAAATTTACAATTGTTATAAGAATTTAAATTTTCTGAAATGAAGAGTTTCGGTTTCGTGGTGAAAACAGAACCGTAGTTTTGAAGAAATTTT
>DAOLWT010000267.1:0-2887 GCA_035421345.1 Bacteroidales bacterium | reverse complement strand
TGCCCTAATTACCATGTTCTCTGCGAACCTCCGTGAATTCTCGGTGAAACTCTGTACAACGAACGAATAACTACGAACTTCGAACTAATCTTCGAAATACTCATATTTATGTTGCAGTAAATAATTCTGATTAAGCCTCAATCCATGATAATCTATGGTAACAGCTACTTCCATAATTTTATTATCAATATCAAACGTCCGAAGAATTCGACTGTTTAATTCTCCTTCATTATTTTTTTCTTCTTGTAAAATATTATTCCCTTTCTCATCGTATGTAAAAACAGTTATATTTTTCGCAAAAGGGGTATGATCTACCATTTCTATCAACTGCCCTTTCTCATTCTCTTCATAAAAAACATGCTCCATTACTTGTCCTTTTTTATTCGTCGTAATTTTATCTGTCCTCACTCCATTTTCATTATACACGAATTCTATATTTATTTCAACATCATTAACTCCGTCGTATTCTTTTACAGTAAGTTGTTTTCCTTGATCGTTATAGGAAAAGTTTTTTTTACTTATCACGTTTTTTTCGTTATCTGTATATGTTTCCGAAATAAGTAAGTTGTTTTCATAGATATATTCTTTCTCCGATTCCATTTCTCCATCGGAATCTTTTGTGCTTTTCTTAATTAAATTAAAGGATCCATCATATGTATGTATTGTCGTATCAAAAGAATCATCCTGATAAAATAAATATTCTTTTTCTACTTTATTATTGGCGTTATACTCAAACTTTTTACGTTCATCTACCGACCCTTCTTCATTTATTAATATTTCTTCTTCAAGTAGACCGGCATCATTATATTTATATTGACTTATATGTTCAACTTCCCCGTTGGTATAATAGGATATTTCTTTAATCAAGTTCCCTTTTATATCATACTCGCTAAATGAATTGATTATCGGTTTCACATCTGTAAAATCATGTTCTGCTTTTGATTGCATATAATCAATTTTAAAAATAGAAATCGTTTTTATAGATGCCATAATATAATTTTTTATAAATTTACTGCAAATATCATAAACCTTTATTAATTCATGAAATTCAATTTTATTATTATGAAAAAATATATATTATATGTGGCATGTTTACCTTTGTTATTCCCTCAGCTTATGAAAGCACAATCTCCCATTAAATACCCTGAAACAAAAAAAGTTGACACCGTCGACACCTATTTTGGCACTTCTGTTGCCGATCCCTATCGTTGGCTAGAAGACGACCGGTCGGAAGAAACCGCTACATGGGTAAAAGAACAAAATAAGATAACAAACAACTATCTCCAAAATATTCCTTTTATTAATACCGTAAAAGAACGGTTTACTAAAATTTGGAATTATCCTAAATACGGCACCCCTTTTAAAGGAGGAGATTATTATTTCTTTTTTAAGAACGACGGGATGCAGAATCAAAGTGTGTTATATATTCAAGAAGGATTAAACGGAACACCTAAAGTCTTTTTAGATCCTAATAAACTTTCTAATGATGGTACCGTTTCTCTTGCTGGTCTATCTGTATCTAACAACGGAAAATATTTAGCTTATATGACATCTACCGGTGGCTCCGATTGGAACGAAGCTTTTGTGATGGATATTAAAACAAACAAATTATTATCGGATCATCTTAAGTGGATTAAATTCTCCGATTTTGCATGGAAAGGCGACGGATTCTATTACAGTCGTTTTGATGAACCGGTAAAAGGAAAAGAATTATCGCAAGTAAATCAAAACCATAAAATTTATTTTCATACGATTGGCACCACACAAGCACAAGATAAACTTTTTTACGAAAATTTAGCATATCCCGATCGCAATTATGGTGCTATAACTACCGAAGATGAAAACTTCTTACTTGTTTCAGAAACAGAGACTACCAGTGGAAACGGGCTTTATTACTTAAATCTGAAAAAAAATGAAACAACTATTAAACGTATTGCCGAAGGCTTTGACTATGACTATACACTTATTGACAATATTGGAGACAAGTTTCTAATTCTTACTAATAACGAAGCACCCCGCAATAAAATAGTGCTTATCGACCCCGAAAAACCGGCAAAAGAAAATTGGGAAACCATCATCCCCGAAACAAAAGAAGTATTGCAGTCGGCCAATATTATTGGCGATAAAATTGTAGTATATTACATTAAAGACGCATGCTCCAAAGCATACCTATATTCTCTCGACGGGAAAACACAAAGCGAGGTTCAGTTACCGGGTATTGGAACTATTGGACAGATGCAGGGAAAGAAAAACAATCCAATCGCATTTTATTCATTTACTTCTTTTACTTATCCTTCTACCATATTTAAATATGATGTCAATGAAAATAAATCAACTGTTTATTACAAATCCGATATCGACTTTAAAACCGAAGATTACGAGACGAAACAAATTTTTTATACCAGCAAAGACGGAACTAAAATACCCATGTTCTTAGTTTACAAAAAGGGAATTGTATTAAATGGGAATAACCCGACATTATTATATGGTTATGGTGGGTTTAACATTAGTCTTACTCCCAGCTTTGGCATTACCCGTCTTGTTTTTCTAGAAAATGGCGGCGTTTTTGCGATGGCGAATATTCGCGGAGGCGGTGAATATGGCGAAGAATGGCATGAAGCGGGGACTAAACTAAAAAAACAAAATGTATTTGATGATTTTATTGCGGCTGCGGAATATTTGATAAAAGAGAAATATACTTCTTCCGAAAAGCTGGCAATTCAAGGTGGATCTAATGGCGGATTACTTGTAGGCGCTTGTATAACTCAACGACCGGAACTTTTTAAAGTAGCCATTCCACAAGTAGGTGTTCTAGATATGTTGCGTTACCATAAATTTACTATTGGCAAAGCATGGTCGAGCGATTATGGGTTAAGTGATGACTCGA
>DAOLWT010000266.1:0-2917 GCA_035421345.1 Bacteroidales bacterium | reverse complement strand
AATTTATGCAAAATATGGCATTCTAATCAATTAACTATCAGCGTGATAGGAGTGAATTAGATAGATTGTAAATTTAAAATAGTCGAACGGATATTTTAAATTTTACAATGGTAATGCCTATAACATAGATGCTTGCGGTATTACATTTCTTCCTTTACCTCATTTAAAAAGTCTTTTATTTTATTCAGACTTTTAACAATTTCAATTTGGCGGATAGTATCTTCTTTGTTTCCTTTTAATTTCTCTTTAGCCCCTTGCAGTGTAAAACCTCTTTCTTTAACTAAATGAAAAATAATGTAAAAATGATCAATATCTTCTTTGGTAAATAAACGGTTGCCTTTTTTATTTTTCTGAGGTTTAATAATATCAAATTCTTTTTCCCAAAAACGTATTAACGAAGTATTTACATGAAACATTTCGGCAACTTCGCCTATGGTATAATAAATTTTAGCTATTTCTTTTTCTTTATAAGGCATTACCAATAGTTTAGGGATACAACAAATATATAAAAATGTTATAAACGAATACCTGAAAGCAGAAAATATGTAAGTGTTCTTTTATTTTTTCCTGGCCACCAACACCACCGAATGAGAACCGTAACCATACTGAAAAGAAACGGGTTTTACATTCAATTTTGCATACGCTTCCTGCAAATCGGTTTCAAAATGATTGGCAAATAGTGCAATAGGTCCTTTATATTCTCCATAAAGCTGTACATTCCATTTTCCTGGCTCAATAAACTTATATGCAACACCGGAATCATCTTGTAAGAATGCTTTACTTTTAGAGAGTACTGTATTTCTTATAATAGAGAAATGTGCTTTATGCATAAGGTAAGTAGCCGATTTTACCATTGTTACAACATTTTCTTCCATATTTTTGAAATAGTTTTCACAATTGGGATTTAATTTTAATCCACCATCGGCAACATTTGCCGAGAAATAAATAATTTTGCGAATAATCGTATCCCCTGTCTGAATAAATGATATTTCAGCTCCTTTGTTATAACTTGCTTCGCTTTTTAGGTTTAAAAAAGAATCTATTACTTTAACTTTTCCATTTTTATCCAAGTCAATCGGCTTAATATCAACTATTTCATGACCTGTTCGAGCAACAAAAAGAAGAATTACGGGTAAAGCTCCGGAAATAAGTTCGCTGTTTAGTTCTTTCGACATATCGATAGTTTTGAAAAAACTTAAACTTAATGCATCTTCTATAGAATAGTTTAAAGCCGAAAAGAAATCACCTAGTTTTTCTTTTGGAATTTTGTTAAAGTCGGGAATATTTCCAACGGGCTCCAATCCAAACATGATGTATGTTGTTGCTTTCGGGAAAAGAGTATAGGCATGAACAAAATCGGGACCGCTGAAAGGATAAAACAAGGTTTTTAAGTCTTTATTTAAATCACTTATTTCTTCCCCTGCCCATGTTCTCATTTTAGCCAAACGTTTCTTTTCGAACCTTGCCCAGCTAGAATCGGAAGAACTTACGTAGGTTTTAAAACTTGCTGTTTGTGAAAGTTCGTACAATTCGCTCTTTTCATCAACCGGCATACCAGAGACAAATTTAGCTATATCGGTATATTTCTTGTTGGTTTGAATTTCAATTTTATTAACGCTTTTTAAGGTATCTGTTGTTTCTTCACTTGTTTCTTTTTTCTTATTTCCACCACAGGAAATAATTAAACATGCTACTAAAATAATAACCACCGAAAAACTAATTCTTTTTATCATTTTTTTGAAATATTAAAACGTTTTTATTGATTTTTTGGAATAATATTGGGTTATATAAAAAATAACTAATCCTATAAGAACCGTTCCCAGTCCTGCTAACGATTCGGTTAATTTGCTGGTTAACGAATGATAAATGATTCCCAAATTTAGAAGTATAAAAATGGCCGGCGTTATCGGGTATCCCCATGCTTTAAAAGGTCTAGGCAAATCGGGTTTATTAATACGTAAGATAAATAAGCCTAAAACGGTTAAGGTGGTAAACAAGGTAAGGGTAAATCCGAGATATGTTAAAACCGCATCGAATGAGGAAGTAAAAATTAGAATTAACGCAATTAACGATTGTAAGATGATGGCGATAACCGGAATTCCTTTTTTGTTTTTCCTAGCGAAAAACTTTAATGCCGCAATATCTTCTCCAATAGTCATAGTAACCCTTGGGCCTGCAAGCACCATAGAACTAATGGTTGAAATTAATAAGATCGATATAACTAACGACATGATATTCCCTCCGGTATTACCAAAAATTTTTCCGGCAGAAAGAGCGCCTATTTCAATAATAGGGTTTCCTTGGGAATCAGCCATTTCAGCAATAGGAACGGTATAAAGAAAAATAAAATTAAGCAATATATACAACACCATTACTATTAAGGTTCCCGATAAAATAGATTTAGGAAGGTTTTTTTGCGGGTTTTTAATTTCTCCTGCCATATATGCCGATGCATTCCAACCGGAATAGGCATACGATACAAATATTAAAGAGATAGCAAAAGCGGCACTACCAATCTCTTTCCATGAACCTTGTAGAGGCAAAACAGAGATAGGCTGATGTTCTCCAAAAACAAATCCGCATACAATAAAAATAAGTATTAATAATACCTTTAAGGAAGTAACAATATTTTGAAAACGACTACCTATGCTTAAATTGATAGAATGAACCAATGTTATTAATACGACTACGGTAGCACCAACCCATACCGGATTAAACCAAGGGAAAACAGTGCAAAAATATCCGCCTAAAGCCATTGCTGCTAATGCAATAGGTGCTGCAAATCCAACAAATACCGAAACAAAACCCGATAAAAACCCGACAGCAGGATGATAAATTTTAGAAAGATACGTATATTCTCCTCCAGATCGGGGGATAGCTGCTCCTAATTCGCTATATGACAAAGCACCGCAAAATG
>DAOLWT010000265.1:0-2936 GCA_035421345.1 Bacteroidales bacterium | reverse complement strand
TGGAGGTCCATGCTATAACAAAAACCCAAAAGGGAAAAAACTGTATAATGCAGCATACTTTCTTTCTGAGAAAAAAATATCGCAAATTATCCATAAAACCTTACTTCCAAATTATGATATTTTCGACGAATACCGCTATTTTGAGCCAAACAACGAATTTCAAATAATAAACTACAAAGAGAAAAAAATAGCATTAACTATTTGCGAAGATTTATGGAATGTAACGAATGATCCACTTTATACAACATGTCCAATGGATGAATTAATCCATCAAAACCCCGATTTTATTATAAATATTTCCGCTTCTCCATTTCATTATAATCAACACCTTTTTAGAAAAAACATTTTAATAACAAACGCAAAAAAATATAAACTTCCTATATTTTATGTAAACCAAATAGGGGCACAAACCGAATTATTGTTTGATGGCGGATCTATGGTTGTTGACAATAATGGAACTATCATTGATGAATTAGCCTTTTTCAAAGAAGATTTTAAAATTTTTAATTTAGAAAAAGAACATATTCTCCCATTAGAAAAAAACAGCAATACCAAAAACCCTTTAGAAGATATTGAATTAATTCACGATGCCTTAATAATGGGGATTAAAGATTATTTTCAAAAACTAAACTTTAAAAAAGCGATACTAGGTCTTTCCGGAGGTATTGATTCTGCAGTTACTTGTGTTCTTGCCGTTAAGGCATTAGGCAAAGAAAATGTAAGGGGTGTATTACTTCCATCCCAATATTCATCAGCACATTCTATTGAAGATGCAGAAATACTAGCAAAAAATTTAGGGATAACCTACGATATGATCCCTATTGAAGGTGCTTTCCATACATTTGAAAACATATTAAATCCATTTTTTGCAGAAACAAAACCAGATGTAACAGAAGAAAATTTGCAAGCACGAATAAGGGCTTTATTATTAATGGCCCTCTCGAATAAATTTGGTTATATTTTACTCAACACTTCGAATAAAAGCGAGGCGGCTGTAGGTTACGGAACATTATACGGAGATATGTGCGGTGGTATTGCCGTACTAGGAGATGTTTATAAAACCAAGGTTTATGAACTAGCTCATTTTATAAACAAAACAAAGGAGCTTATCCCGAATAACTCCATTATTAAACCTCCCTCGGCAGAATTAAGACCAAACCAAACCGATCAAGATTCCTTACCAGAATACGATCTTTTAGATACTATTTTATTTGAATATATTGAAATGGCTAAAGGTCCGGATGAAATTATTTCACAAGGTTTTGATGAAGTTACGGTAAAGAAAATACTAAGAATGGTTAATTGCAATGAATGGAAAAGACATCAAACACCTCCTATTCTTCGTATTTCAACAAAAGCTTTTGGCTTGGGCAGAAGAATGCCTATTGCAGCAAAATATTTATCATAAAAATATTTCTTCAGATTAGAAAATATATTTGTAATTACGAACCTTAAAATTTAATAATTATGAGAATAAAATATTTACTTTTTCTCTCCTTTTTTGCATTATCCACTTTACGTATTAATGCGCAATGGTACACTAAATCGTATGTTCACCAAACGCTAACTCGCCAATACATGGTTTATGTTCCTGCCAATTATAATGCTTCAAATCCGGCATCTATGGTTATTGCATTGCACGGACTAGGCGACAACATGACTAATTTTAGTCAGCAGGGATTTAACCTCTTAGCCGATACCGCCAATATTATTGTAGTGGTACCACAAGCTATTTCCGACCCCTTAGCAGGAACAGCCTGGAATTCAGGAGCCGGTCTTTCTAGTTACTATCCGAATTCAACGGTTAATGATGTGGGCTTTTTAAATTCACTTATCGATACTATAAAAGCAAATTATTCCATTCACAATTCCCGCGTATTTATGTGTGGATTCTCCATGGGAGGATTTATGACCCAACGAATGGCACTTCAATCAAATACTAAATTAAAAGCCATTGCATCTTTATCGGGAACAATAGGAAGCGCAATAACCAACTATGCACCCGGGCGTTCTATTCCGGTAGCTCATTTTCATGGAACAGCCGACGCTACGGTGGCCTATTCCGGCAATAGCTATGGAATTGACGCGATTCCTTTAATTAATTTTTGGATTACCAATAACGCATGTAATACACCCCCCGATTCGAGCCGTTTTGCAGATATTGCAAATGATGGTTATACTATTGATTTATTCAAATATTCTGGAGCTACCGTAAACAATGATGTTTGGTTTTACAGAATGAATAATGCTCCTCATACCGTGTTAAAACAACCCACCAACGATATTACGGAAACGATTGAAATGTGGCGTTTTTTCCGCAGGCATTTTGAAACCACCACAAACACACCTGAACTTGCGGAAGAAAAAAGGATACTAGCCTTTCCAAACCCTGCCAATAATTTTATAAACTTAATATTACCCGAGACATCCGAAAAAATGACAATAGAACTTTATTCTATCGAAGGTAGTTGTCTGTATTCAAACCAAATTTCAGCAAATAACTTTCATCAAATAATATTGAATAATACACTTTTTTCTAACGGCCTATATATTCTTAGAGTAATTGGAAATACAGTTAATTTATCGCAACAAATAATTATTCAAAAATAATTTTTTATTTTAAATTAAGAGAGGCTGTTTATAAAAAAATAAACGGCCTCTCTTTTTAAATATAGGTAATGAGTTCTTTAAAAAAATCAAAAAACGAAATTCGTTTATTGTATTTTATACCAATTGTAAATTTAAAATAGTTTAACGGATATTTTAAATTTTGCAATGGTAATGCCTATGACGTAGATGTAATAGCACAATTTATTGGACTATTACATCTATGCAATCGGTCTTAATCAACAAATTGTTTAGCATAATATTTTGCCGTTAGTTTTTCTCCTGTTGCTTTTTCAATCATCTCATTCCATTCATATTTAGCGCCGGAT
>DAOLWT010000264.1:0-3007 GCA_035421345.1 Bacteroidales bacterium | reverse complement strand
GATCAGCAGCTGTTTAACGATGCATGGACGAATAAAATTGTTATTGTTAGTCCGTCGACATTGCTGGCTACCTTACAAACAATTTCTTCTATTTGGAAACAAGAGAATCAAACGCGTAATGCCATGGAAATAGCAAAACAGGGAGGTGCCTTGTACGATAAATTTGTGGGTTTTGTTAATGACTTAGAGAAAATAGGAAAAAATGTTCATCAAGTGCAAGAATCCTACGATGAAGCTATGAAGAAATTATCTACCGGTTCGGGTAATTTAATTAATAAAGCCGAAAGTATCAGAAAACTGGGGGTGAAAACATCTAAAAGACTACCCGATAAATTCTCCGATGTACAAGAAAATAATTTATTCGAAGAAAAAGAATGAGGTTTTTTACAAAAATTAGTGTAATTATTTTACTAATAATATTTTCTTGCCGTAGCGAAAAAATATCTATTCAGAATATATCCTATTTGTATGATGTTAGCATACAGTCTTATTTACCACAATGTGTGGCATATCATAAAAACGATTCTATTACCACAATTTATTATACTGTTAAATCCGAAAGTTTAATGTATGTTAAAGAACTAAATTCGGGGAAATATACTACCAATGCAATTCTTAAGCTCGAATTATATAATACCAACGACTTAAAAAAACAAATAGATACCGCATATACCAAAATTGTGGATGATGACAATCAGAATTTAAAAGAGCTTAACGGATTTATTGATATTAAAACGAGTGGACTAGAAAATGCATTATTAAAAATTACCTTATACGACATAAATAAGCATACTTCAGTTGATACCTATTTAAATATATATCGACAACGTGATTCTCGTCAACATTTTTTAATGCTTTCCTCCGATTCTCTACCTGTATATAATAATGAGGCTTCATCGAATGAATCATTTTTTATTCAAACAGAAAATAAATCAATCCAAAAGTTATGGGTTCGTTATTATAACAGAGTTTTTCCAATAGCCACTCCACCCTATGTTGAATCTAAAATAAGCACGTTCGATTTTAGTCCCGATAGTATTTTTACCGTAAGTGTTTCAAACGGGAAAACCGATTTACTTCGTTTTAACCAAAAAGGGATTTATTTTTTTCAAACTGATACCTCTTCTAAATATGGATATACTGTATTCCGCTTCGATGAAGATTACCCGTATATAACGAATGTTAATCAAATGATGGAATCTATCCGTTATATAACCGAAAAAAAAGAATACGACGAGATGTGGGTGCAAAAAGATAAAAAAAATGCAGTTGATGCGTTTTGGTTAAATATTGCGGGAAACGAAATACGGGCAAAAGAATTAATAAAAAAATATTATAACCGAGTTCAGGAAGCCAACGAATACTTCCCCTCTTTTATTGAAGGATGGAAAACCGATAAAGGACTTGTATACATTGTTTATGGCCCCCCTAATGTTGTTTATAAGAGTAAAAACTCCGAAGATTGGATTTATGGAGAAGACCGGAATATGCGTTCCATTCGTTTTACTTTTTTTAAAATGGAGAACCCGTTTACCGATAACGATTATCAGCTCTCTCGTTCAAATTCGTATAAGGATGAATGGTATAATGCAGTAGAAAATTGGAGGAGGTAAGTAAAAGATGATGAAAATATTTTACCGAAAAAAAAAGGATGATAGCTTAGGTTCATTGTCAAGCATAACATGGAAAAGACTTCGAAAAAATAAGTTAGCGATGGGATTTTTAATTTTCGTGTTAATTGTTTCTCTGGTGGCTATTTTTGGTTATTTGATTGTTCCCGATTCTACTCCTTATGCCAATAATCAACACATTGAAATAGCAGCTAAAAAGCCCGGATTTACAATAGACTTAATAAAAATAAAAAAAAATATAAAAGAACAACAACAGTCTGTTTTTAGAAAAATGTTTTTTGGTGAAAAAAACGATTTTGATGAAATCCCTTTATATTCTTGGTCTTTCAGTGGCTCTCATCTTTTAATGGAAGCCTATACCGGGGATCAACCGAATGATGGCGAAATAAAAAAGTTTCATATAGTAGATATTGTTTATGCTGTGCCCGACACCACTAAAATTATATTTGCCAATGGGATTTATACAATGGAGGATATTGGCGGAAATAAAATACAGATAAGCGAATCGGACTTAAAAGAAAAAATTCAAAAATCGCATATTGTAAAACGAAAATTTATTTTAGGCACCGATCGCTATGGAAGAGATATGCTGAGTCAGCTAGTTATTGGAGCCAGAGTATCACTTTCGGTTGGTTTTATTGCCGTATTTATTTCATTGGTAATTGGTATCCTATTGGGCTCGTTAGCCGGTTTCTTTAGAGGGTGGGTCGATAATTTAATTGTATGGTTTATTAATGTGGTATGGTCAATACCCTCATTATTATTGGTAATTGCTATCACTTTTGCCTTAGGAAAAGGATTTTGGCAAGTATTCATTGCTGTTGGACTTACCATGTGGGTAGATGTGGCACGAATTGTAAGAGGACAAATATTCAGTATCAGGGAAAAAGAATATGTAGAAGCAGCCAAAGCATTAGGTTTTTCGAATTTCAGAATCATTTTCCGACATATCCTTCCCAATGTGTTAGGTCCTGTTATTGTTATATCTGCAGCTAACTTCTCTTCTGCCATTTTGTTGGAGGCAGGATTAAGTTTTCTGGGAATAGGGGTGCAGCCACCAATGCCATCATGGGGTACGATGATAAAAGAACATTACGCCTATATTATTCTCGACTCAGCCCATTTGGCGATATTTCCAGGTGTGGCGATTATGCTGCTGGTATTAGCATTTATGATGATTGGAAACGCTTTACGCGATGCACTGGATGTAAGAAGTACCGATTAATAAAAATTTTATATCTCCAACAAATCCTTAATAAAACTATCTACTGCTGTTTCTTTAGTTGCCCAAGATGTTATACCAATTGCCAGTATTTCATTAATTAGAAATAAATATCTAACTTAACATAGCAGTAATACCGAAAAATTAATTTTCT
>DAOLWT010000263.1:0-3036 GCA_035421345.1 Bacteroidales bacterium | reverse complement strand
ATTTCATTTAAATACGGTTGTTTTTAAAATCCTGAATTAGTTTTTCAAAATTTAATCCCGAAGGGATTTTAGGTTTGTAGAAAATTCTAGCACGCGTTACGCTAAACCTGTCTTCTGACAAGGCAGTTTGCGATCGTCTCCCGACAGTGACATTCTTTAGCACGCGTTACGCTACGCTAAACGCGCGCGAACAGTGCCTGTTATAGTGCGTTGTTTATTCCTTTGTCTTTAATATATTTTGTTAATTCGTCCATTTTCAGAACTTTGTCATATTGACTTTTCACTTTTCCAAGTTTACAGTCTTCCGTAATCAATTTTAAAAAGTCACTGAAGTCTGCATTTTCGTTAGTAAGTCGGTTTACTGTGTCCCAGTCTATTTCTTGATTTATTTTTGAAGGGAAAAGTATTTCACTTTCAAAAATATTCTCTGGATTTAGTTTAATAATTCCGATTCCAAAAGCATTGTTAAGTCGTCTTACTTCATCTTTGAAGGTCGGATCATCATCAATATTTAATGTCACTAAGTATCCTTCGTTAGCCCAACTAGAATTTGAAACAGCTTGAAAATATGATTGTCGAAGGTTACCGAAATTTAATGAAATTTTTAACTCGAATGAGAACAGTTTTATTGAGGTTATTGACAAATGGTTTTGGATTTCAAGTGTTTCCGATTTATAGTCACGGAAAGGGAAATAAACACCAACCAAGTCAGGGTGCAACCATTCATTTTGTCCTTTAGTGGCTTTATAGGAGTTTTCGTGAAAAACGGTCTTTAGATTTGCTTTAAAATGACTGTCACCGAAAGTATAAGCAACTAGTAGAGAATGAAGGTCTCTTTCGTTGAATTTTTTGGTTTCAACTTTTTCTTTATTAGCGATTTCCGTTTCTTTCTGTTTCTGAACTTTTTGTAAGTCTATTTGGTTTGCAAATCGTCTTAAAAAAAATTGTGCAGGCCGTTCACTTGTTTGAATTACAGTTGAGGCGTCACCGTTATTATTAATGTCCGTGTAGCAATATGCTGCTATTGTTGCCCAAGGAGTCTTGCCGGTTGTTATAAAGTCACCAACTATTCCAATTTCATTGGCTTTGTCCCAAATTTCTTTTGCTGAAAGTGGTGTCCCGACTTTTTCAATCGTCTTTTCTATAACGTCCCAAAATGTTGTTTTTGCCATTTATTTCTTTTTAGTCGTTTCGTTTTTACAATGCACTATTACTTATATGTTGCCGTATTGCACCAATACCTTCCTTAGTTCCCAACTATTAGAATTCAAAATAATTACTCTTTTAATGTAAGCTCTTTAATTAAATTTGAAGCCCCTGCATATTTATCAATAATATATAATACAAAGCGAATATCTACACATACCGCACGTTGATTGGTGTCGTAATATTTTTCCGTTTGTATGGCATCATAATTCAAATCGAAAACGACTCCAACTAATTCTCCGTCGGCATTAATAACAGGAGAGCCTGAATTACCCAAAACAACATCGTTATTGGTTGTGAAACATAAATTTAAAATTCCATCTTTTGCATATTTACCATAATCTTTAGAATCGTATAATGTAAGTAATTTTTTAGGTAATTTAAATTCATCTTTTGTTGTATCTCTTTTGGCAACCATTTCATCAAACGTAGTATAATAATTAAATGTTTTTGTTGGAGACGGGCAATCTGTAACTTTCCCATAGTTTATGCGCATGGTATTATTGGCATTTGCATACTTTTTTTTGTCTTTATATAACTCTAGAATACCTGCCATAAACAACCTGTTATCTTTTTCGATATCTTTTCTTACATTATTGTATGCTTCCAAAACCTCTGTATGTTTCTTATTTAACGATAGTGCTGCTGTATAAAACAAATCTTTTTCCAATTTCTTATAATCGGGTTGTGTTAAGAAATCGAAAATTTTATCTTTACTAAAAAAGATAGATTTATCGTAAATATCGTTTACAAATAACGAAATATCATTTTTATATTTTTTTTCTATAATAGTAAAAAAATCGGGTAGAAATTCTTTTTCTACGTTACTATATAACATTTGTAACATTGCTAAACATATTTTTTTATCGGTTTGCACATTAAAATCTTTAAAAAATTGTTTAGTGGAATACATATACGATTGCGTAATCTTATTTAAGGTATCCTCGCTCACATTTGTCTTTAATTTTTCAGACAATTCTTCGAAGGTTATTGCATACGAGAATAATTTAACACCCCGTATTAAGCCATCATCTATATAAATTAACGGGTCGGTATATTTAGCTAATGTTTGATATTTGGTTTCCAAATTAGATAATACACTTCCATATTTTTCTTTCCGTTTTTCATCCTTATTATACCATGCAATAAATAAATTCTGAATTTCCGTTTTTTTATTAATTACATCGTGTTTTTTAAGTTGTTCTATAACCCCTTTAAAATATTTATAAAAATTAGATGTTCCTTTAAACTCTGTAGAATATTGTATTCTTACAGCAGGGTCCGATTTCATATCTTCTGCCATGATAGAAAGTCGTTTTTCTCTGTTTTTAACAAGGCTGGCGTAAAGATTATTAATAATTACTTGGGTTCCGTATGCGGTAACAAAACGATCGGTCATATTCGGATATCCCATAACCAGGGTAAAATCATCTTTTTTAACTCCTTTTAAAGAAACCGGCAAAAAATGTTTTGGTTTATACGGGATATTTTTTTTAGAATATTCAGCAGGCTTGCCATCGGGCGACATATACACTCTAAATAATGAAAAATCGGCATTATGTCGAGGCCATGTCCAATTATCTTCTTCTCCGCCAAATGCGCCTATCGATTCCGGTGGAGCTCCTACCAAACGAACATCTTTAAAGGTTTGGGTTACGAATAAATAATATTCATTTCCGTTAAAGAAAGAGGCCACATTTGCTTCGTATGTAGTTCCTTTAATTGCTTCTAACTCGAGAATATTAGATAAAGAATCAATAATTTTGCTTCTTTCTTTTTCGGTCATTTTATCGTTCACTTTAGGCAGTAATAAACCCGTAACATCTTTAA
>DAOLWT010000262.1:0-3064 GCA_035421345.1 Bacteroidales bacterium | reverse complement strand
TTAAGTTTAAATATTAAAAATTTTGAATCGGGTGATGTAGGTACGATGTTGGATGTAGATTATAATATTGCTTGTAGAACCGGATTACAGTGTGCTCCTAAAGTTCATGAAAATATTGGAACCGATAAAATACATGGAACAGTTCGCCTAAGTATTGGTGCTTTTAATACAGAAGAACATGTAAATAAAGCGATTCAAGCCATTAAAGAAATAGCGGCTTTAAAAAATTAATACAATTATATTTAGCATAAAAAAAGAAGATATTTTGAATTAAATATCTTCTTTTTTATTTCGTATAAAGAGACTGTATTATGCTGCGGGAGTTGCTGTAGCTGAAGTCGCTGTACGCATAGCCATAATATCTTTATCGAGCATAAAAAGATTTTGTTTCCCAAAAAGTTTAATTTTATCGAGAATAGCTCTTACCGATTTCTCTTCTTCTAGCTGTTCAGCAACAAACCATTGAAGAAAATTTAAGGTAGAGAAATCTTTTTCCGTATTACAAAGGGCTACAATTTCGCTGATAGATGCTGTAATAAATTCTTCATGTACTAATGTTTGATTAAAGGCATCTTCAATATCTTTAAATGTTGCAGCGGGTTTTTCAATAGCTGAAATTAGTGCATTTCCGCCTCTTTCATTAATAAAATGAATAAATTTAAGCATATGCAAGCGTTCTTCTTCTGCTTGAACATAAAACCATTGCGAAATACCATCGTATCCATTGGCTTCGGCCCATGAAGCCATTGATAAATACAAATGAGAAGAGAAACTTTCTCTCTCAACTTGTCTGTTTAAAATATTTTCAATTTTTTTATTCATGATTTTTTATTTTTTATAGTTTATTTTATTTTTTATCCTTTTAATGCTTCTGCACCTCCAACAATCTCCAATATTTCTTTGGTAATAGAAGCCTGACGAGCTTTATTATATGAAAGTCGTAAGTCTTTTAGTAAATTATCAGCATTATCGGTTGCTTTATGCATAGCGGTCATTCTAGCACCATGTTCAGCAGCCAGCGTATCGACTAAAATCTTATAAAATTGAATTTTAAGCGATTTAGGTATTAATTCCGATAATATTTGTTCTTTAGACGGCTCAAAAATATATTCGGTAGGCTGTTTTTTATTCGATATACTTATATTAGATTTTACGATGGGTAAAAACTGTTCGTTAGTAAGATTTTGAACAGCTGCATTTTTAAATTGATTGTAAACAACTTCTATTTTATCATAAACTCCATTTAAAAAATACTTCATTAATCTCTCGGAAAACAGAACAGAATTTTCAAACGATAGTGTATCCAGTAAGTCTGTATTCGTTTCAATTACGTTATATTTTTTTTTAATTAAAAACTCCGCTCCTTTTTTCCCAATACATAAAATAGCTAAATTGCCATTTTTATATACTTCATTATATTCGGAATGAATTAAACTTATTGTGCGTTTTATTACATTCCCATTAAATGCTCCACAAAGTCCTCTATTCGATGTAACTACAACTATTAATGCTTTTTGAATTTTCCTTTCCGCAGAAAAAATACCATCAGTACTATCTAATGAAGCACTTAAATTTTCGAGTATTTCTTTCAATTTTCCGGCATAAGGACGCATTTTTAAAATAGCGTTCTGTGTTTTCTTTAGCTTAGAGGCAGAAACCATTTTCATAGCACTGGTAATCTGCTGCGTTGATTTAACAGATGCAATCCTTGTTCTTACTTCTTTTAATCCGGGCATTTAATACGATATTATATTTCTTGTTAATATTTTCAATAATCCGTTTTTTTTAATATTCGGAAAACAGATTTATGATTTTATTTTATATTTTTCCGATAAATCTTTGGCCGTTTTTTCTATAATTTTAATTGTATCGTCGGTTAACTGGCCCGATTTTAGTGACTCCAACGTATCTAAATGATGCAACTCCATATAGTTTATGAATTCTTCTTCAAATTCACGAACTTTATTAATTGGAATACCTAAAAGCAATCCTTTTGTTCCGCAATAAATAATAGCAATTTGTTTTTCTACCGACATAGGAGAGTATTGCGGTTGTTTTAAAATCTCCACATTTCTTCTTCCTTTTTCAAGAACAGCCATGGTAGCGGCATCCAAGTCTGATCCAAATTTTGAAAATGCTTCCAACTCACGGAAAAGAGCCTGATCTAATTTAAGTGTACCGGCTACTTTTTTCATCGATTTTATTTGTGCATTCCCCCCTACACGCGAAACGGAAATACCAACGTTAATAGCAGGTCTTATACCAGAGTTAAATAAATTGGTTTCCAAAAATATTTGTCCGTCGGTAATAGAGATTACATTGGTTGGAATATATGCCGAAACGTCTCCTGCCTGTGTTTCAATAATAGGAAGGGCCGTTAGCGAACCTCCGCCTTTTACCATATCTTTAATAGAAGGAGGAATATCATTCATTTGCCTGGCTATTTCATCGGAAGAAATAATACGGGCAGCTCTTTCTAATAATCGGGAATGAAGATAGAAAACATCGCCTGGATATGCTTCACGACCGGGAGGGCGACGTAAAAGCAAGGAAACTTCACGATAGGATACAGCTTGTTTAGAAAGATCATCATAAATAATGAGTGCCGATCTTCCTGTATCTCTAAAAAATTCTCCAATTGCAGCACCGGTAAAAGGTGCATAAAACTGCATAGCAGCCGGCGATGATGCAGGAGCTGCTACCACAATAGAGTATTGCATAGCTCCGTGACTTTCGAGGGTATTTACGATATTCGCAATAGTAGAGCCTTTTTGACCGATAGCCACATAAATACAATATACCGGATTTCCTTTATCGAAAAATTCTTTTTGATTAATAATGGTATCAATAGCAATGGCCGACTTTCCGGTTTGACGGTCGCCAATAATTAATTCTCGTTGACCACGACCAATCGGAATCATGGCATCAATGGCTTTTATGCCTGTTTGTAGCGGTTGATTAACCGGTTGACGATAAATAACACCAGGTGCTTTTCGTTCAATAGGCATTTCATATAATTTCCCGGGGATTGGGCCTTTCCCATCTATTGGTTCTCCAACGGTAT
>DAOLWT010000261.1:0-3089 GCA_035421345.1 Bacteroidales bacterium | reverse complement strand
CGATTTTTTACTTTTTAAAAATATTTTTATAATATTGCTGAATAGTTACAAAAAATATTTTTTTATAAAAAAGATATATATGTGCCTTTTTATGAATTTGGAATAAATTCCCATTAAATAGAAAATTTATTTTTTATTTAAATATTCCCAACCTAGGGCTGCAGCACCCAATACAGCAGCATTTTCGTTATTAATATCTGATAATACTAATTTTACTTTGTTTTTATAAATTGAAAGTAGGTTTTGTTCCATGTATTTTTTTACAGGATTTAAAATATAATTTCCTGCTTTTGCTAAGCCTCCAAATAAAATAATTGCCTCCGGACTAGAAAAAGCGACTGCATCGGCCAATTTCATTCCTATATATTCCCCTGTAATTTCAAACGCTTCTAATGCAAGCATATCGCCTTTTTTGGCAGCAATATATATTTCCTGAGAGGTAAGTTTATTTAAGTCTTTTTTTCTTAATAGGCTATCTTCTTTCCGCATATTTAGAATTTCGTGCATAGTTCGTACAATACCGCTTGCCGAAGCATAGGTTTCTAAACATCCTTTTTTTCCGCAACCACAGGCTCGCCCATTTGGAATAACGGTTGTATGTCCTAGTTCTCCTGCAAATCCATCATGTCCATAAACCATTTCACCATTAATTACAATACCACTGCCTAATCCTGTTCCCAAGGTTATTACTATAAAATCTTTCATTCCTTTGGCTGCTCCATATATCATTTCTCCATAGGCTGCTGCATTGGCATCGTTGGTTAAAACAACCGGAAGGCTCATTCGTTCTTCTACCATTTTTACTAATGGAATACATCCTTTCCATTTAAGATTTGGTGCAAACTGAATAATTCCGGTATAAAAATTACCATTAGGGGCTCCTATACCAATGCTTATAGTAGAAAATTCTTTTTTTAGGGCTGATATTCCCTTTTTTAATTCTAAACATAATTTATCTAAAAATGTATTTATATCGGAATATTTATCGGTTCGAATATTGTTTTTTAGATAACATGTTCCTTTTTTATCTACAAAAGCAAAATCGGTGTTTGTACCGCCTATATCAATCCCTATTACGATTTCTTTTTTCATTTTTTAATATAGTTTTACGTATTCAAAGGTGTTCCCCTGAAAACAAAGATACTTTATAAAATCAGGATATGAAATTACCAATGAAGCTGTATTTAGGTTAGGGTGAAAACTAATTTTTTCGGCTTTTTTTAAATGCTCATCTAAAAATAAATGAATATGTTTATTTGTATCGTGAATTAGTCCGAAAGGAGATACAGAACCGGGAGTTAAGCCTAAATATTTCATGAGTCGTTGCTCCGAACCAAACGTTAATTTTCCTTGTTTAATTCGTTGTTCTAAATCGTGAATCGCTATGTTGTGCGAATATTCGAAAATGACCAGAAAATGTTTATCTCCTTTATGATTCCGAAAAAAAAGGTTTTTACAATGAACGGCATCCAGATTTTTCCAATAGATGGCGGCTTCTTTAACCGTTGGCACCGGAGGATGTTCATAATATTCGAACGGAATATGGAGTTGTTTTAAAACTTCATATACGTTCGAATCGCCACGAAATTGTGTAATCAAGATCGTTTTTTTTAGACTGTAATTTTTTTTATTTTTTTATTGATTCTATCGCTTTTGTTATTCTTGCAAGCGTTTCTTCTTTCCCAATAATTTCAATAATAGCAAACATATCGGGACCGGTAGATGCGCCTACTACCGCTATGCGCAGTGCATTCATAACCACACCCATTGCCAACTGCTTCTCCATTATAAATAAAGATAATTTATTTTTAAGAAATTCCGCTTGTGTATTTTCTGCTTCTTCAATAACAGGGACTATTTGTTGTAAATAAGCTGAAGCGTTTTCTTTCCATTTATCTTTAACCGATTTTTCGTCATAGCTTTCAGGAGCTTTAAAAAAGAAAGCCGACTGCGCCCATAATTCCGCCGGAAAATTAACTCGTTCTTTTATGGTATTCATTACTTTTAACGCATATGCGTCGGTACATTCTACCTTATTTTCTTTTAATACAGACTTATAAATAGTTAATAATTCTGTATCGGGTTTCTTCATTAAATATTGATGATTAAACCATTTGGCTTTTTCTAAGTCGAATTTAGAGCCGGCTTTGCCTACTCTATCTATTGAAAATGCCTGACATAATTCTTCCATAGAAAATAATTCCTGTTCGGTTCCCGGATTCCATCCCAGTAATGCCAGCATATTGACTACCGCTTCGGGGAAATAACCCGATTCTCGGTATCCTGACGAAATTTCGTTTGTTTTGGGGTCGACCCATTTTAACGGAAATACCGGAAATCCCAGCTTATCACCGTCGCGTTTACTAAGTTTTCCATTCCCGTCGGGTTTCAACAATAAAGGAAGATGAGCAAATTGCGGCATTTCTTTTTCGAAACCTAAATATCGGTAAAGTAAAACATGTAATGGAGCCGAAGGAAGCCATTCTTCGCCACGGATAACATGCGAAATTTTCATCAGATAATCATCTACCACATTGGCTAAATGATAGGTAGGTAAGCCATCGGATTTAAAAAGAACTTTATCGTCGAGCAGTGTTGAATCGAAAGTTACTTTTCCTCTAATTAAATCGCTTACTTCAATCGTTTCTTTTTCGGGTATTTTTATACGTATAACAAACGTTTCGTTGTTATTTAATTTTTGTTCTACTTCGCTTTTACTCAACGATAGTGAATTATTCATGAACATTCGGTTTGTAGAACCATACTGAAACACCTGTTTTTTTGCTTCTTGCTCTTTGCGTTTTATTTCTAACTCATCGGCTGTATCAAAGGCATAATAAGCAAATCCTTTTTCTATTAAAAAATCGGCATATTGTTTATATATTTCTTTTCGTTCCGATTGACGGTAAGGAGCGTGTGGCCCGCCAACATGTACGCCTTCGTTAAAGATAATTCCACACCACGAAAGCGATTCAATAATATATTCTTCAGCACCCGGAACAAAACGAGTTTGATCGGTATCTTCAATACGAAGAATAAAATCTCCATTTACTTTTTTTGCAAATAAATAATTATACAAAGCGGTCCTA
>DAOLWT010000260.1:0-3107 GCA_035421345.1 Bacteroidales bacterium | reverse complement strand
AATTTTCTTTTTGAACATTTATTTGTTCTAGCGTTGATACATAGGAATTATAGGTGTTTTCAGCATCTGCCATCATTGTGTTTAATAAACTTTCTTGTGCTAGTTTTGTATTTGTTACCTCTATAATTGCTGATTGTCGCTGTTTTTTGTAATAGAATCCATTAAAAAGAGGGAATTGAAGGGATAATCCCACGGAAGGTCCGTAATCTTGATTAATTAGTAAAGAAGCATTATTACTTGTGGCTCGGTAGAAATCATAAGCAGTATTCATTTTTATTGCCGGATATCTTAAAGCCGTTATTTCTTTTACTGTTTGTTGGTTAATCTTAAGCTGTTGTTCTAGGGATAAGTAATTAGGATTGTTTTTTAAAAATAAGAGTATTGAATCTTTTTGTATATTTTCATCAATAATGATAGAATCTTCAATAGTAAATAAAGAACTCATGTTCATGATTAAACCTAAATCCGTTTTTGCCTCTGCTATTATTAGTTCTTGCGATTTTAAGTTTTGCTGTGCCATATTTACATCTATCTCTGCTTGTAATAGTTCTATGGCATTCGACATTCCCACTTTTTCTTTTGCTGTAATTATTTCCAGTTTTTTATTATTTACATCTAAGGTATTTTGAATAATCTTCAAATAGTTTTGTTGTCTTATTATATCGTAGTATTTAATCATTACAGCTGCTATCGTATTCTGTATTTCCCAATTTAAGGCTAGTTCGCTTTTTTTCTCTAAAAGGGTTAGTTTTTCTTTGGTGGCTATTACTTTAAACCCATTAAATAAAGTCATACCGGCCGAAATGCCAGCATTAACACTGTTGTTGTTTATATCGGTAAAACTATTTTCTGTTCCACTTTTGTATTTTTGGTCGGTATTACTTAATGAAAATTGATCCCCTGAATTTATATTTATGAAGGGAAGTCCACTTGCCATCCCATACGTGTTTTGTATATGGGATATCTTTAATTTATTTTTTGAAATTTGAATTTCGAGGTTGTTTTTTAGAGCAGTATCAATAGCCTCTTTTAAGCTTAATATATCTTGTGCATTAACTAAAGTAGGAAATAATAAAAAAAAGAGTATAAATCGTCTCATTTGTTCGTTTTCTTATTTTTAAACTGAATTATTAAAAACAATTTTTTTTAAAACTTAATTTTTTTCTTCTTCTTTATCTGTTTCTCGGTTTCCTGAAATGTAGGTGTAAATTGCCGGAATAACAAATAAGGTTAAAATTAAAGAAAATAAAATACCCCCAACAACAACAATTCCTAGAGGAATACGACTCGATGCGGCTGCTCCTATACTTAAAGCAATAGGAAGTGCGCCTAATGAAGTTGCTAAACTGGTCATTAAAATCGGACGTAAACGTTGCGTAGAAGCTTCTATCACTGCCTGACGTTTAGGAATACCTAATTTTCTTTTTTTATTAGCAAACTCAACAATTAGAATCCCGTTTTTAGTCACAAGCCCTATCAACATAATCATACCTATTTCGGAAAAAATATTAAGGGTGTGTCCAAATATCCATAAACACAATAAGGCCCCTGCAATAGCTAATGGAACAGTAAACATAATAATTAAGGGGTCTTTAAAACTTTCGAATTGGGCTGCTAAAATTAAATAAATTAATAAAAGTGCCAGCAAAAATGCAAAAGCAATATTGGATGAGCTCTCGGCATAGTCGCGCGAAGGGCCACTTAAAGACGTTTGAAAGCTTTCATCCAGCAAGGTGTCTGCGATGGTTTGCATAGCTTCAACACCGTCGCCTATTGTATTCCCTTCAGCTAAAGAAGCGGAAATAGTGGCTGCTTTATAACGGTTATAATGGAATAAGGTAGGTGGTTTTGCATTGGGCGATTGAAGGGTAACAGCAGAAAGAGGAATAGCATCTCCATTTTTACTTTTTATGTATAATTTAGAAATATCCATTGGGTCTTCTCTGTCTTTTAGTTCAACCTGACTTATTACTTGGTATTGTTTTCCGTTCATGGTAAAATAGGCTTGTCGTCTTCCGCTGAATGCACTTTGAATAACTTCTGAAATGTCCGATACCGTAAGTCCTAATTCCCTAGCTTTTATACGGTCTATGGTTAATTCAATTTCGGGTTTGTTGAATTTTAGGTTAACATCTACGTTTTGAAAAACCTTATTATCTCGGGCTGCATCTAAAAATAAGGGGATAACCAATTTTAGTTTTTCAAAGTCTATATTTTGAATTACAAATTGTACCGGTAATGAGCCTCTCGACGACATACCCACAGCAATGGTTTGTTCTTCAATAGGGAAAATACGTACATCTTTAAAACGACTGAATTTTTTGGCTAGTTCTCTGGCAATATCACTTTGGCTTTTTTCTCTTAACGATGGATTAATTAACCCAATGTTCCCCATTCCACTGTTAACATTACCGCCACCTCCATAACCGGGAACAGAGATAAAATAAAAATCTTTTTCAGGAATAGAATCCATAATAAAATTACCAATTTCTTCGGCGGCTTTCGACATATATGAAAAACCGGCTCCCTCAGGTCCCGATATTTGCATCCGTATAGAGCTTTTATCCTCCAGAGGGGCTATTTCGCTTTGTATGTTTACTCCAATAACTAAGGTAATAACGATGCAAGCGAAAACAATAACCCATGCTATCCAACGTCGCTGTATAAAACGATGAATCATATTTTTATACCCTTCTTCCATTCCACTAAAAAAAGGCTCTGTTTTTTGATAAAAACGACTATGACCGGTATTTTTTTTGGTTAACAATACATTTAATACGGGTGTTATTGTTAGTGAAACAAAAGCAGATACTAAGACTGCACCGGCTAAAACGACTCCAAATTCGCGAAATAAACGTCCTACAAATCCTTCTAAAAACAATACTGGTAAAAATACAATTGCTAAGGTTATCGAAGTAGAAATAACAACAAAGAATATTTCTTTACTTCCTTCTATAGCTGCAATTTTAATAGGGATGCCTTTTTCAATTTTTCGAAAAATATTCTCTGTTACAACAATTCCATCATCCACCACTAACCCTGTAGCTAAAATTATAGCAAGTAAGGTGAGTATGTTAACCGAAAAGCCGGCTATATACATAATAAAG
>DAOLWT010000259.1:0-3108 GCA_035421345.1 Bacteroidales bacterium | reverse complement strand
ATTCCCACACCAAGAAACAATTCGTTTCTGCCATCGACTTAAACGTAGTTTATTTATTATCATTGTCAGAATTCAATTTAAGCAAAGCTACGCAATTTTTTAAAAAATAAACTCTTTCAAATTTAACAATCTTTAATAAATAATATAGGTATCTCTAATAGATCGATTTCGTAAATTTATGTATTTTTAGGCATTCAAAAAAAATGTAATATGAAAATTAAATTAATTTCTTTTTTCGTTTTCTTTTTATCTATTATTCATGTTCGCGCAGATGAGGGGATGTGGATTCCTTTATTATTGGAAAAAATGAACGAAAGTGATATGCAGCAAATGGGGCTTAAACTTTCAGCAGAAGATATCTACAGTATTAACAAATCGAGTTTAAAAGATGCTATCTGCTTATTTGGCGGAGGCTGTACCGCAGAAGTAGTATCGGAACAAGGGCTCATATTTACCAACCACCATTGCGGGCATAGTGCAATACAACAACATAGCAGCCTTGAACATAATTATTTAGAAGATGGCTTTTGGGCCAATAGTTTTGAAGAAGAATTACCAAACCCAAGCTTATCTGTTACTTTTTTAATTCGGATGGAAGATGTAACAACAAAGGTATTGGAAGGCGTTCTCCCAAGCATGACAGAGAAAGAAAGAAAAGATATTATTTATAATAACATGGAAAAAATTGAAGAAGAATCAGTAAAAAACACTCTTTATAAAGCTTCTATAAAACCTTTTTACTATGGGAATGAATATTATTTATTTATTACCGAAACATTTAATGATGTCCGTTTAGTTGGAACACCCCCTGATGCTATTGGCGGATTTGGAGGAGATACCGATAACTGGATGTGGCCTCGTCATACCGGCGATTTTAGCGTATTTCGAATTTATGCAGATAAAAATAATCAACCGGCTGCTTATTCTAAAGAAAATATTCCTTATAAACCAAAAAAATCATTACCTATTTCCATTAAAGGAGTAAAAGAAAATGATTTTACTATGGTTTATGGATATCCAGGAACAACTAAACAATACTTAACGTCGCATGCCGTAAATTTGGCAGGCAACATTCAAAATCCGGTAAAAATTAATATCCGCAACCAAAAATTAGAAATAATGGATGCCGCTATGGAAAGTGACCCCCTTATTAAAATTCAATACGCTTCGAAACAAGCCGGTATTGCTAATGCATGGAAAAAATGGACAGGCGAAAGCAAAGGATTAAAAAAGATGGACGCCATTCAGGTTAAAGAAAATTTAGAAAAAAAATTTATGGAATGGGCTAACACAGATGCTTCCAGAAAAATAAAGTATGGAAAATTACTGGAAACATTTAAATCTGTATATACCGAGATGACCCCTATTTTGTTGGCCAACGATTATTTTGGAGAAGCCGGAGCCAGTTTGGAAATGATTAGATATGCATGGGGATTTAATAATATAATATCGAAATGCAAAGATACATCCATTACAGATGCTGAATTTTTCAAACTCATTGAACAATACAAAACAAATGCATCTTCCTTTTTTAAAAACATACATATTCCTACCGATAAAAAAATATTTATTGCATCTATGCAAATTTATTATGCAAACGTAGATGATATTTACAAACCCGAAATCTTTCATGTTATTAAAACTAAATTTAAAGGCGACATTTCAAAATACGCAGCATATCTTTATACCAATTCTATGATGGTATCGGAAGAAAAAGCAAAAACATTGCTTAGCGGATTAAAAAGAAATAAAACAAAAGCCATTACAGAAGACCCATTTTTTAAATTAGCTAAATCGCTCTACGAAAATTACTATGTAAGCATACTTCCCTTTTTATCTAATTATAATGAGCAACTCGACAGTTTGTATCGCATTTATGTTACCGGCTTAAGAGAAATGATGCCTCAAAAGAATTTTTACCCCGATGCAAATCTCACTTTACGCTTGACTTACGGCAAGGTAAAAAGTTATAAACCCCAAGATGGTGTGAAATATAATTATTATACCACCTTAGATGGAATGATGATGAAAGAAGATACGACTATCTCCGACTACCAAATTCCTGAAAAATTAAAAGAGCTCTATCTTAAAAAAGACTATGGCCGATACGCTTCCGACAGCACCCTACACGTTGCTTTTATTGGGACAAACCACACCTCTGGCGGCAATTCCGGAAGCCCTGTATTAAATGCAGAAGGGAAACTGATTGGATTAAATTTTGATCGGGCGTGGGAAGGTACCATGAGTGATCTTATGTACAACCCTGACCAATGTAGAAATATAACCCTCGACATTCGATATGTTTTATTTATTATTGAAAAATATGCCGGAGCCACTAGGTTGATAGACGAGTTAAACATTGAAAGCTAAACGCTTCTTTGTTACGTTTTATTCTTTTTTAAATTATTTTTATTTCCGAACGCAAGTTTACGTCATCTTCTATGTCTAAATTTCAAAATCTTTTAAATAATTATTATTTCAATAGCTAATTTTATGAATTTAAAAATCGCAAGAACCACTTTCCTACTAATTACTATTAGTTTTTGTTCTCTTAATATACTTGCACAACCTCACGGCGGAGGGAGTGGAAATTATTCCGGTAATATGGCCCCTATCGGCTCCATAAAAGGCGCTGTTATTAATTCGGTTGACGGAAAACCACTTGCATATGCCTATATCAGATTATTTAAACTCGCCGATTCAAGCCTTGTTAATGGCGGTATTTCTGATAGTCTGGGGAAATTTAGTATTGAAAAAATTCCTTTTGGAAAATATTATATGACCGTTACCCTTTTAGGACATAAATCGGTAAACATTGACCACGTTTTAATTACACCAAAAGAACCAAATAAAATATTAGATGCAATATCATTAGATGCTGGAGCAACAACCTTACAAACATTTGAAGTAACTGAAAAAAAACAAGCGGTAGAATATTCGTTAGATAAAAAAATTATTAATGTAGATAAAGCCTTAGTTAGCACAGGTGGAAATGCCATTGATGTAATGCAGTCTATTCCCTCTGTTACTGTTGATATTGACGGGAACCTTAGCATGAGAGGGAATTCGAACGTAACCGTTTTGGTAGATGGAAAACCATCTGCGCTG
>DAOLWT010000258.1:0-3111 GCA_035421345.1 Bacteroidales bacterium | reverse complement strand
ATTTTCGTAGAGTTTATCTTTTAAATTCATATTCCTGAGAATAGGTGCAATTTTTGTAGTGATACCGGTAATAATTAAAGTCATACTTCCTCCAAAAATAACAGAAGGTATTAAACCCATTAATCTTGCAGCTAATCCCGATTCAAAAGAACCTATTTCATTCGAAGAACCAATAAATATACTGTTAACAGCAGCTACTCGTCCCCGCATATGATCGGGTGTATATATCTGCATAATGGTATGTCTTATAATTACACTTATATTGTCGAGCATCCCACTCATAAATAGGATAAATAAGGATAAATAAAAATTTCGAGAAATTGCAAAAAGGATAATACATAGACCAAATCCGGCAACACTGATTAATAATTTTTTCCCTGAGCGATAGATAGGCGGATGGTATGCTAAAAAAATAGCCATTATTACAGCGCCGGCAGCCGGGGCTGCTCTAAGAAATCCTAGTCCTTGCGGCCCTACATGAAGTATTTCTGCCGCAAAAACAGGGAGCATGGCCGTGGCTCCTCCAAAAAGAACAGCTAGCATATCGAGCGACATAGCTCCTAATATTATCTGATTATTTTTTACAAAACGAAGCCCCCCAGAGAGACTTCTAAAAAATGACTCAGCACTACTTTCTAATAGTTTAACATGATTATTTCGAATAAGAGAAAACCCAATAAAACCGATTATTACAGATGATATCACGCTTAAATAAGCATTTGAAACGCCCCAAAATCCATAAACGAGTCCTCCAATAGCAGGACCCGATACAGCCGCAATATGCCAGGTAGTGCTATTCCAAGTAGATGAATTTGTATAAAGTTCTTTAGGCACCAATTGAGCCATTAATGCCGTTTGCGAAGGATATATAAAAGAACGGGCAAAGCCGGAAACAGCAATAACAATATAAATGGGTAAAGTACCATAAATTAGCAACATATTCGATAATCCGGTAGTAAATAGATATAAAAGAACCCCACAAATAAAAAAAATACCTGCAGACGTTAGTATAATGGCCTTCCTATTATATTTGTCGGCAAAATACCCTCCAAATAAAGCCATTCCAATATACGGGATTGCTTCCGAAAGTCCGATTAATCCTAGAGAAAAAGGGTCTTTTGTTATTTCGTAAACTTGCCAGCCTACTACTACGGCTTGCATTTGCAATGCTACTGTTATAAAGAATCGGGCTGTTAAATAAAAACGAAAATTTTTTATGCGTAAAGCAGCATAAGCATCATGATTTTCCATTTTGTTATTTAGAAGTGCCATAAATCGATGCAAAATTAATATTAAGTTACATTCGATTTAATAATACGAAGAAAATATTTTTTATAAAAATAGAAGAGTTAACAAATACTATTCTTCCTTTTTATTCATGGGGTCTTTCAGAATAATGGTTTTCTTTAATATTTCATCACCTCTTTTAAATTCCATTCTTAAAACTCTACCTTCCTGCGAATAAAAGTGTTCAATAAGGCTTTCTAACTTCATTTGATTTGCTTGTTTCCCGTTTATTTTAATTAAAATATCGTTCTCTTGAATATCTGCTTCAGAAGCGGGAGAGTTATTTCTAATACCTGCAACCGAATAAACCGGTTTTAAAACGAATTTATAATTTAAATGACTTACCGGTAACTTATTTGTTGCATCGGTTGAAGTAGCATACGCATTATCTTGTCTATTAACTTGCATATCGAAGCTTATGTAATATTCTTCTGCCCATTGCATCCCATCAAATTTTAAATCTATACCGGCCAAATTATATTTGAATTCATTATTAAACAGACTATTTTTTCTTACATATATTTTTTGGTTAGGATAATCCATATATAAACTAAAACGCTTAAGAATTTCATTTCCAATAGAGCCTTTTCTGTTTTCAACCATATCAATGGATGCTGTTGAAGAATCGGATGGAATTGTTACTAAAGGTTTTTCTAGAGAATAATTTAATAGACTAAATTCTTTAACTTTACTACGTTTTCCATAAATATCTCCGTTGAAACCTCGTCCCAAATAATCATCAAAATTGGGTTCAGGATATTTGAAACCGTTAATTTGTTTGGGAAAAAGCCATAAACCATCGCTATTTCCTAAATCAATTAACAGTTTTGCATTTAAAATAGTATCTTGTAGCTTAATGTTACCATAAGTATATGGTTTGTTTTTTTCAATTGTAATATCAATTTCTTTTTCCCTTTTAATAATTTTTTGAAATTTTACAGTATCCGGGTACACGTATATTTTATTATATTCAAAGTCGATATAAACAGGATAGTTTTTAAAAAAATCGTAACCTAAAATACCATTTATAGGGATACCTACATGCGATGAAAAATTAAAATCTTCTTTTAAAATAATGATGATACGATGATTGGTGTCGATCATTTTTTTATTGATAGCTACTTTATTGGCAATAGATATTAATCCATCAATTTCATCTTTGCTACCTAAACCGCTAAGTTTAACTTTTTTAATATTTTCGAATTCAACTTCTTTATCTTCTAAACTTAACAATATAGTTTGTCCTACACCCGAATCGAGCATAAAAGTTAACATAACCCCGTTAACTTCAACCTCAATAAAAATTAAGTTATTAATAAAACGAAAAGGGATAACGATTTTTTTCTTAGAGTTAATTTTAAATTCGGATTCTTGTTGAGCAAAGAGGGTAAAGCCGATATTTAAGATAAAAAACAATATAATAAGCCTGCGTATCATTCCAACTAGTATTTCAAATTCATTTTTCAATCTATCGAGTCAAATATACTAAAAACGACAAGGCAAATCAAATTAATATATTTTAAAAACGTATTCAGCTCTGACAGGGTTCAAAACCCTGTCAGAGTTCATTATAACGGGTATTTACCAAAATTGTGTAGCAGGTGTGATTTGCTTTTAGGCAAATCGGTGAATATCTTTGAAATAGTTTAAATAACTCCATAATTTTATTCATATATTTGTTAAATGTTGTGATTTGCTTTCACCCGTGAAGTAAGTATTAAAAAATTTTTTATAAAAGCGGAATAGATATGTTAGTTGTTTGCAATCCAAGAAAAACGACACATTCAACTGATAACAGAATATTTTTAAAACAAAGATTTATAT
>DAOLWT010000257.1:0-3142 GCA_035421345.1 Bacteroidales bacterium | reverse complement strand
TGGATTATTTCTTGTTGCATATTAATTTATTATACCAAATTGTATATTTTAATAATAACCATCCCTATTTTAATAGCACATTGGTGGACTAAAAAAACAAATTACAAATATGCTTTTTTAAAATATATTAGTGTTTCTGTTTTATTATTTTTAATAGGACTCCATTTACATTATATCTTTCCTGGGCTCAACACGATAGATATTTTAGTAACCAAACAACGCGATTTTATTGGATTGGCAAAATCTATGAATTCAGGTAGCTTAATTGAAATACCCATTATTACAGATAATATATGGAGTATCATAAAAAATTCACCTATTGCTTTTTTAAATACGTTATTTCGTCCCTTTATTTTTGAAGCTAATTCCATTTTTTCTTTTTTTGCTGCTATTGAAAATCTATTAATCATATTCGTCTTAATAGTATCTCTTTTTTTTATAAAATTTAAAGGCATAAATAAAAGTATTTTTTACTCTTGTTTATTTGCTGTAATTTTTATGTTTATCTTAACCGGATTAATAACTCCTGTAATGGGAGCAATTGTCCGTTATAAAGTTCCTGCATTACCTTTTCTTATGATTTTATTAATACAACTAATTGATAAAGAAAAAATGATTCAAAAATTTCCTTTTTTAAAATTTTTAAACAATGAAAAATAAAATAGCTTTTATTACAGGCGCTACTGCCGGAATTGGCAGAGCTTGTGCATTAAAATTTGCAGAAAACAAGTATGATGTTATTATTACCGGTAGACGCCTAACAGAACTGGAAAAACTCTCCGATGAAATAAAAAATAAATATCATACGAACGTATTAATATTAAATTTTGACGTTCGAAAGCTTAACGAAGTAACCAATGCAGTCCAATCTCTAGAAGAAAGATGGAAAGAAATAGATGTCCTTATTAATAATGCCGGACTTGCTGTAGGCATGAACCCTATTCAAGAAGGCATTATCGACGATTGGGAACGGATGATTGACACCAATATTAAAGGCTTGCTCTATGTTAGTCGATTAGTGAGCCCTTTAATGATTGAACGTAAAAAAGGACATATTATCAATATTGGCTCTATCGCCGGGAAAGAAACCTATGCTAACGGAAACGTATATTGTGCCTCAAAATCGGCAGTAGATGTGCTTTCAAAAGCCATGAGAATAGACTTGCTTAAACATAATATTAAAGTAACCGCTATACACCCGGGAGCTGTTGAAACTGAATTTTCGATTGTGCGTTTTAAAGGCGATACTCAAATGGCTTCTAATGTTTATAAAGGATTCCAGCCATTATCCGGAAAAGATGTAGCCGATACCATTTTTTATACAACAACACTTCCTGCACATGTTAACATTAATGAATTGCTTATTTTGCCTACGGCACAAGCAAACACAACACATACATTTAAAAATATATAACTAAATAATTGGGATAAAATTAAAAAATAGAATCTTAAAAAATATTTTCAATTTTATAGTATAACTTAATTTTATTAGCATGAAAAAAACAGCTACTGGAATCTTGTTTGGAAGCATTGCCGGATTAATAGATGTAATACCGATGTTTATGATGAATCTATCGTGGGATGCCATTATTTCGGCATTTACCATGTGGGTAATTGTTGGGTTTTTAATTGCATCAATCCATTTAAATATTAATTCTGTATTGAAAGGAATTATCGTTGCATTCCTTGGATTAACACCTACCGCTGTTTTAATCGGATGGAAAGAACCTGCTTCTTTAATTCCGATTTTTATTATGACCACTTTTCTGGGTGGGTTGCTCGGATTTATTATTCATAAAACAACTAAATAAATAACATGAAAAATTGTCCACAATGCAAATCTCCTAACGAAGATCATTTCGATATATGCTGGAATTGTCAATACAGTTTTTCCGAAAATAGGGTTATTTCGAATGAGGAGTTCAATGAGATTTGTCCAAACTGTAAAATGGAAATTGATTCTGCTTATGAATATTGTCCGAATTGCCAACATAAACTAGGTGTAAATTCCGTTCCCCGTGAAAACAAAAGTTATGAAGGCAAAATGAAAATTAATTGTTTACGATGCCAAGCCCCTATGCTTTTTAAAGGAATAAGTAAATTTCACGAAGGAACTCGCATTGGAGTTTTGGGTGATTTATTTGAATTGTTTCAAAACCGTGAATCTTTTGACGTATATTTCTGTCCGCAATGTGGTAAAATAGAGTTCTATCTACCAGATGAGGAAGAATAGATGATTAAATTTACATTAAGAGATTATTATTTCTTTCGAAACCTCCTTCTTACCTTGTTTTATAAAAATATAATAAGTGCCTTTCGAATAATTTTTCATATCAAACTGACGGGTATAAACTCCTTCTGTTTTATCGATAATCTCTTTTTGTAGCTGTTTTCCATTATCGTTTGTTAAAGAAATAATTGTTTTATTTTTAGAATCCAACTCAAACGAAACATTAAAATAGCTATCTGTTGAATTATGTGAAATCGTTATCTCTAATTCATTATTTCTTTCTTTATCTGATTTTATAGGCTTGTCATGAATAATAATTTTATTTTTTTGTACATTCAAATTATCAGAATCATTTTTTTCTAATTTGGGATTATCAACATTAGGTATATTATGCTCCGCCGAATCTAGACTATTAAACATGTCATTATACAAAAAGGATTTGAGCATTTCTTTTTCCGTTTCCAAATCCGGAGAATAGAAATTATCATTATAAAAATTAAAATTTTTAAATATAGAATCTATCGGTAAATTAGGAAATTGAGATAAATTAAAATGGTTAAAAAAAGAATCATCCGGTTGTGAATTAAAATTTTTAAATATATCCGGCATTTTATAAAAACGTTCAAAAAAAGAAGAATCATTAAAATTATTAAACAAATTAAAACGAAAATCGTTAAAATTAGCTCCTAAAATAGAATCCTCCATTTCAACTTGTATATCGCCTTCGCCAGAATATTCTTTTTCAGAAACAATCGTATCTCCATTCATTATTTTCATTGATTTTATTTTTACATACGATTTGCTTTGAGGAGAAATGTTTTTTTCTTCCTGTGCTTTACAGTTATTTATATTATAAGTAAAACTTAAAAATAAAATAGTCAAAAATAAAAAAATGAAAAAAACCCTATTTTT
>DAOLWT010000256.1:0-3182 GCA_035421345.1 Bacteroidales bacterium | reverse complement strand
TATTTTTAATTTTTGCAATTATTTTTAGCTCAACAAAAAGAAAAATTGATATAAGAAAAAACAAACCAATTTATAGTTATGATAATTATTTTAAAAAAAATAAAAAATATTAAAATTTGTTGAATTACAATAATTAAATTAACTATAACAATTACTAAATTTTTAAAAATATTTATTATAAAAAATAAATTATTTTAATTAGCCGAATCAATAAATTTGCGTCTTTCCTACTTGTCAATTCCTTTCTAATATTTCGGTTTCACTCATTTATTCTTTTATAAAATTATATCTTTGCATCTACAATTCTATGGCATCTACTTTCTACAAACAGCTAAATTATACAGAAAGACGTACTTACAAACTACATCTTCTATACTCTATTATTGAGGGGTATATACTGGGGATATTAGCACTTAACGAATTCGTTTTTATTCGAAGTATGAAAGGGAGCGACTATCAATTAAGTATTCTATTTCAACTCACTTCTGTATTATTAATATTTGCCATTGTTTTTCACGAGCTTCAAAAACGAATCCTTGATAAAAGAAAGATGCTTCGAATTGTTGGATGGATTACTCGTTTACCCTTGGCGCTTTTGATTTTCTTCCCAACTAATGCCACCATATATACCTCAAACGGATTATATCATTATATTTTTCTTTTTATTTTTTTACTGTATTATATAGCTAATCCTATTATTTATCCTACCATTAATCAATTATTGAAAAACAATTATAAGCATGAACATTTTGGGAGGTTATACGGACGTTCTACGATATGGAATAAAATGGTGATGATGATCGTTACTTTTGCATATGGACTTTTGCTGGATTATGATTATTATGCTTTTCGTTATATTTTTCCTTTTACAGCCTTCCTAGGGATATTCTCGGTATATATTCTAACACGCATTCGTTTTCAGAAACAAAAAGCACTAACTGAGAAACAAAATCTTTCGGCATCTATTAAGGACTCCATAAAAGGAATGTTGCAAATATTGAAGCAAAACAAGCCTTATCGTCATTTCGAAATTGGTTTTATGTTTTATGGTTTTGCATTTATGAGTACCATTAGTGTGATTACATTATTTTTCTCTAAGGAATTAGACATGAATTATACCAGTGTTGCTTTTTATAAAAACGGATACAACATTATTGCCATCCTCTTGCTTCCATTATTTGGGAGATTAATTGGAAAAATTGACCCTCGTAAGTTTGCAGCAATCACTTTTCTCTCAATGTTTTTTGTTCTCTTCTTTCTCGTGCTTACAGAACATTTCCCTTTTTATACGTGGGTTTACCATATTAAGCTATATTATGCTTTAATATGCTATATGCTGGCACATGGTCTTTTTGCCGCTACCATGGGATTGCTTTGGAGTATTGGATCTGTCTATTTTTGCAAAAACGAACATGCCGATATGTATCAAGCGGTACATTTAACACTCACCGGAGAAAGAGCCCTATTTGCACCCTTTCTAGGTGTTTTATTCCTTAATTTATTTGGATTTACTATTACTTTTTTAATAGGGTGTTCTTCCCTATTTATAGGTATTTTAGTAATGATTTGGTCGCTTAAAAAAGAAAAGAAAATAATGGTGGATTAATTACAAATTCACCTTTTTATTAATTATCGCTTTCCGAATTTCTCTTACGCTTACGGTCTGTTTCATTCAATATAATTTTCCGCATCCGTATAGATTTTGGAGTTATTTCCACATATTCATCCGATTTAATGTATTCCATGGCTTCTTCGAGTGAAAATTTAATTGCAGGAATAATAAACATTTTATCATCGGAGCCGGAAGCACGCATATTGGTAAGTTTTTTCGTTTTAATCAAATTCACTACAATATCACCACTTCTTGAACTTTCCCCAATAATTTGTCCTTCGTAAATATCATCGTTGGGTTCAATAAAGAACTTCCCTCTATCTTGTAATTTACTAATAGAATATGCAATTGCGGTACCTTGTTCCATGGCTATTAAAGAGCCATTACTACGTGTTGCAATATCCCCTTTCCAAGGCTCGAAACTTTTAAATCGATGGGCAATAACGGCTTCTCCTTCGGTTGCGGTTAAAACAACATTTGTTAGGCCTATTAACCCTCTAGCAGGGATGTCGAATTTAAGGGCAATACGATCGTTATGTTTTTTAATACTTATGATATCGCCTTTTCTACGAGAAACAATTTCTATTACTTTCCCTGAGAATTCTTCTAACACATGAACCGTAAGCGATTCAATAGGTTCGCATTTTACGCCATCTACTATTTTCTCAATAACTTGAGGTTGTCCTAATTGGAACTCATACCCTTCCCTTCTCATGGTTTCAACTAAAATGGAAAGGTGAAGAATACCACGTCCGTGGACTACTAATTTATCAGGGGAATCGGTATCTTCTACTTTTAAAGCAAGATTTTTTTCCGTTTCTTTATAAAGTCGATCTCTTAAATGACGTGTGGTAACATAGGTTCCTTCTTTTCCGGCGAACGGTGAGTTGTTCACAGTAAAAACCATGCTCATCGTTGGTTCATCTACATGAATAGGGGGTAATGCTTCTGGGTTTTCGTAATCAGCGATGGTATCTCCAATATCGAAATTATCGGAACATAGAACGGCACAAATTTCACCTGCTTCTATTTCATATTTAATTTTTTCTTTTCCTAAGCCTTCAAACAAATACAATTCCTTAATCTGCGATTTTACAATACGTCCGTCGTTCTTCACAATACTGACCTGTTGTCCCATTTTAAGGGTACCTCTGGTAATTTTACCTACTGCGATTCTTCCAACATACGAAGAGAAATCGAGTGAAGTTATTTGCATTTGCAGTGTACCCGGTTTTTTTACCGGTGGTTTAAAATATTCTATAATTACATCTAACAAATGACTAATATCGGTAGTCGGTTTTTTCCAATCATCCGACATCCATCCGTTTTTTGAAGAGCCGAAAACAGTAGGGAAATTAAGTTGTTCATCGGTTGCATCTAAACTCAACATAAGATCGAATACAGCTTCTTGAACTTCATCGGGAGAACAATTGGGTTTATCTACTTTATTAATAACCACTATTGGTTTTAACCCTAATTCGAGTGCTTTACCAAGAACAAAACGAGTTTGAGGCATAGGACCTTCAAAGGCATCAACTAATATAAGTACCCCATCTGACATATTAATAAC
>DAOLWT010000255.1:0-3212 GCA_035421345.1 Bacteroidales bacterium | reverse complement strand
TCAAAGTGAAGAATGGCCTTCAGGAAATTTTATTTATTCCTTTTTTTAGAAAAAAGGAATCAAAAAATCGGAAAATTTAAAAGCCCTGCGATGGTCGTTTTCTCGCACAATGCCAACGTACAAAGCCACGACCATCACGTCCGTCATCGCACAAAAAGCTGCCGCTCCATCCCGAATAGCTATCGGGATTCCATTGCCAACGCTAAACCTATGATGGCTACCGCAGGTAGGCAGTTTAACAATTAACACTACAGCTGTTAAAAGTTTAATATTCGATAAATGAGCGTAAGCCCGGCAAAACCATGCCATTCGGCAGGCAAGTGGCGAGGACAGGGCAAGCGTGAATAAAATTCTATTAAAATTCCAGAGCGGGTTGAAGCTTTATTTTGCCTAGATTCTTTTGTTTCTTTTCTCATCATGGAGAAAAGAAAAATAAAAACAATATTTTAATTTTTAGTTTCGATCAATTAAAAAATCGTATAAGCGAAATGCTACGAGCTGTCCAACTTCGAGACGATCTCCTTCGTCGGTCTCCTACCATTGACACAATTCGAAAAAAAATCAGAATAAAGAATTTGGGATTAATGAGCCTCTAACCAATTATCGCCGGTACTCATTTCTATTTCAATCGGGACCGATATTTGAATAGCGTTTTTCATTTTGTCGCTTACTATTTTTTGTACTTCTTCAATCTCGTTTTTATGTACGTCGAAAACGAGTTCATCATGTACCTGCATAATCATTTTCGATTGTAAGTTTCTTTTATTAAATGATTCAAAAATATCAATCATGGCAATTTTAATCATATCTGCAGCCGATCCTTGTATAGGAGCATTAATGGCAAAACGTTCAGCATACCCTCTAACCACCGAATTGCTAGAATTAATATCATTAATATAACGACGTCGTCCTTTAATTGTTTCTACATAGCCCGATTTTCTTGCTGAAATAATGGTATTATCCATATATGCTTTTATTTTCGGATACTTGGTAAAGTACTGTTCAATAATCTGAGCCGCTTCTTTCCTTGGTATTGCTAATCTTTCTGAAAGTCCGAACGCACTAATACCATATATAATACCAAAATTAACCATCTTCGCATTTCGCCGCATGTCTTTGGTAACTTCATTTAGCGGTATACCGTAAACTTTTGCAGCGGTAGCTGTATGAATATCGAGCCCTTGATCAAAAGCTTCCAGCATCCCTTCATCGCCACTTAAAGCAGCAATAATGCGAAGTTCTATTTGAGAATAATCGGCAGAAAGGAGGGTAAATTTATCGTTACGAGGAACGAATGCTTTTCGTATTTCACGTCCGCGTTCTGTTCGAATTGGAATATTTTGCAAATTCGGATTGTTAGAGCTTAAACGCCCTGTAGCGGCTACGGCCTGATTATAGGACGTATGAATACGACCGGTACGTTTACTAACAAGCAACGGAAGTGTATCAACATACGTTGATTTAAGTTTTGCGAGTGAGCGGTAATCTAGTATTTTGGGTATAATAGGATGTTTGTTGACCAGCTTAATAAGAATTTCTTCTCCCGTAGAATATTGTTTTGTTTTTGTAAGTTTTGTATTTTCAACAATAGCGAGTCTTTCGAATAGTACTGCCCCTAATTGTTTAGGGGAAGCAATATTAAATTCAGTTCCGGCTAATTCATATATTTCATTTGTTAAAATGTCAATTTCTTGTAATAGCTGAGCGGAGTAGTCGTTTAATGCTTTAATATTTATTTTTACCCCTTCTGCTTCCATTGATGCAAGTACAGGAATTAAAGGCATTTCAATCGTATCAAACAATTGTTTGGTTTGAGATTCAATAAGTAAAGGCTCTAATTTATTACGCAGTTGTAATGTAATGTCTGCATCTTCAGCAGCATATTCTTTTATTTCTTCCATATCAACCATTCTCATAGAAAGTTGATCTTTTCCTTTTTTACCAATAAGCTTTTCAATAGGTACTGGTTTGTAATTTAAATATGTTTCGGCTAATATATCCATTCCATGACGCATATCGGGTTGAATAAGGTAATGAGCCAGCATGGTATCGAACAAATTTCCTTTAACATCAATATCGTACCATTTTAAAATTGATATATCAAATTTTAAATTTTGACCTGTTTTTTCGATTGTTTGGTTTTCAAATACATCTTTAAATTCCTGTACAATTTCTAATGCATCATTGTATATTGCCGGAATAGGAATATAATATGCTTTATGCGGTTCAATAGAGAAAGATATTCCGACTAATTCCGATTCGTGTGTGTCGAGTCCAGTTGTTTCCGTATCAAAGCAAAAAGATTTAGCTTGTGCTAGTTTTAACAGGAGTGTTTTTCTTTTTTCTTTGGTATCTACTAGTATATATTCGTGATTTGTAGTTAGAATATCATTTTTTTTAACAACTTCAATTATTTCATCCTCCACTTTTAAAGGAGAATAAGGCATAGTTTGCTCTTCAGAAGGTTTCGAATCGGCAGGGTTTAATGATAATTCGGTAAAAATTCGTTGCGCAAAATTTCGAAATTCAAGTTCCTCTAATAATTCTCTGAGTTTTGTTTCGTTGGGATGTTTTCGAATTAGCTGTTCTTCGTTCAATTCTACGGGAACATCTAGTATTATGGTAGCTAGTTTTTTAGAGAATAAAGCCTGATCGGCGAATTCAATGACTTTACTTTTTAATTTCGGATTTTTAATTTTATCGGTATTCGCTAAAAGGTTTTCTATTGTATCAAATTCGGCCAACAATTTTTTAGCGGTAACTTCTCCTACACCCGGAATTCCAGGAATATTATCGGATGAATCGCCCCAGAGTCCAAGTATATCAATAACTTGTTCGGTTCTTTGAATACTAAATCGTTCGCATATTTCTTTTACTCCCAGTACATCTGCTTTTTCACCAAATCGCCCCGGACGGTAAATTAAAATGTTTTCCGAAACCAATTGTCCGAAATCTTTATCAGAAGTCATAATATAGGTTGTAAACCCTTTATTTTCTGCTTTTTTTGAAAGAGTTCCAATAATATCATCTGCTTCATAGCCTTCGGAAAAAATAACAGGAATATTAAATGCATCAATGAGTGCAATAATATATGGAATGGAAATAGAAAGATCTTCGGGCATTGCCTCCCGATTTGCTTTATACCCGCTAAAATCATCGTGGCGTACGGTGGGTTCTCTCGAATCGAAAGCAACAGCAATATGGGTAGGTTT
>DAOLWT010000254.1:0-3215 GCA_035421345.1 Bacteroidales bacterium | reverse complement strand
TCATCCCCGCTTTTGTGCTAGCACTCGGGCTTTCTTTTACATTCGCCTGATAAAGCTCCATCATTACCTTTCTTCCCGGCTTTGCACGATAGCTGGTACGTACCATATATACCTTTACATCTACGCCAAACAAAGCACCTGCTTGTGCAAGGGCAGAACCCCACTGTCCGGCACCGGTTTCTGTTGTTAATGTAGTTATTCCTTCCTGCGATGCTAAATATGCCTGCATGATAGCCGTATTGCTTTTATGACTTCCCATAGGGCCTGCTCCCTCGTATTTAAAAAATATTTCGGCCGGCGTATTCAGGTATTTTTTTAAACCACTTACATAAATAAAAGGAGTTGGACGATACAAGGCATATTTTTCTTTTACCGCATCGGGTATTTTTACAAAGCGTTCAGTGGTCATCTCTTGTTTTACAAACTCCTTTGAAAACAATGGAGTCATGTCATCAAAAGTGATCGGGTTTTTAGAAGCTGGATGAAGTTTCGGTTTTGGTTGTTCTACAAGGTCTGCTTTAATATTATAAAAAGCTTCGGGAATATATTCTTCCTTACGAGATATAAATCGTTTCATATATTATATTTTTTTTAATTAGTTGAAAATTTGAATGAATCTGTGAATTTTTTTCACAAAAAAAAGACGGTTTATAACAAACCGCCTTTCCAATATTTTTGGGGATATATATCAATGGCGGGCAAGAGAAGCCCACCACCAATTTTTTGATGTTAAAGAATAAACATTTTTACTATTTAAACTTACTTTAATCATGGTACAAAAATAAACATTTTTTTTATTACCAAGAAATATCGTTTATAATATTATCATCCACCAAATTCGGCAAGGTTACTTTTAGTTCCGGTTCTTTTTCCATAGCTCGTTTTATAGCAAACATGGCACCTTCGTTCCGAGCCCATGAACGACGGGAAATACCATTATTCACATCCCAAAAGAGCATCATTTTTAGTCGACGATCCGCATCGGCTGAACCATCTAACAACATTCCAAAGCCACCGTTTATAACTTCACCCCAACCAACACCACCTCCATTATGAATAGAAACCCAAGTAGCTCCGCGGAATGAATCGCCTATTACATTCTGTATTGCCATATCGGCTGTATAACGAGAGCCATCATAAATATTCGATGTTTCTCGATAAGGAGAATCGGTACCCGATACATCATGGTGATCGCGACCTAAAACAACCGGAGCAGAAATTTTACCCGATTTTATAGCGTTATTAAACGCTTCTGCAATTTTTATTCTTCCTTCGGCATCGGCATACAATATACGTGCTTGAGAGCCAACTACCAATTTATTTTTGTTTGCTTCTTTGATCCAGCGTATATTATCTTTCATTTGTTGCTGAATTTCTTTGGGTGATTTTTGTGCAATTTCCTCCAACACTTCTACTGCAATTTTATCGGTTGTTTCTAAATCTTCCGGTTTTGAAGATGTACACACCCAACGGAAAGGACCAAAGCCATAATCGAAACACATGGGTCCCATAATATCCTGTACATACGAGGAATAAATAAAATCGCCATTGGGCTTTAGCACATCGGCACCTGCCCTGCCTGCCTCCAGTAGAAAGGCATTCCTGTAATCGAAGAAATACATCCCTTGCTGTGCAAGTGTATTAATTGCTTTTACTTGTCGTCTTAATGATTCTTTTACTTTTTCTTTAAACAATTCAGGGTTTTTAGCCATCATTTCTTTCGATTCTTCAAAAGAAAGACCGACAGGATAATACCCTCCAGCCCACGGGTTATGAAGAGAAGTTTGATCGGAACCTAAATCAACAAAAATATTTTCTTTAACAAATTTCTCCCATAAATCAACAATATTTCCTTGATAAGCAAGAGAAACAGCTTCTTTATTTGATTTTGCCTTTTTTATACGGCCTATCAACTCATCTAAATTAGTATACACTTCATCTACCCAGCCTTGCGAATGTCTTGTATTTACTGCTTTCGGATTTATTTCGGCAACAACCCCTATAGCACCTGCAATTACGGCTGCTTTTGGTTGTGCACCCGACATACCACCCAAACCGGAGGTAACAAAGAGTTTTCCGGCTAAGCCTTCGTTATTTTTCTCAATCTTTCTTCCTGCATTTAGTACAGTAATCGTAGTACCATGAACAATTCCCTGAGGTCCTATATACATAAATGAACCGGCAGTCATTTGCCCGTATTGAGAAACACCTAATGCATTAAAGCGTTCCCAATCGTCTTGTTTAGAATAATTAGGAATAACCATCCCATTGGTAACAACTACCCGAGGAGCCTCTTTATGTGAGGGGAATAAACCCATTGGATGACCGGAATATAAAACCAAGGTTTGTTGATCAGTCATTTCGGATAGGTATTTCATAGTAAGCAAGTACTGAGCCCAATTTTGGAATACGGCTCCATTTCCTCCATAGGTAATGAGTTCATGCGGATGTTGTGCTACGGCATAATCGAGATTATTAGAAAGCATCAACATAATAGCAGCAGCTTGTTTCGATTTATGCGGAAACTCGTTGATACTACGGGCATAAATTTTATAATCGGGACGAAAACGGTACATATAAATACGTCCGTAATCTTTAAGTTCTTGTGCAAATTCTTTAGCTAACACAGCATGATGTTTCTTATCGAAATAGCGTAAAGCATTGCGAATAGCTAATTTTTTCTCTTCGTTAGTAAGAATATCTTTCCGTTTAGGAGCGTGATTAATTTTTTCGTCGTATGGTTTTGGAACAGGTAAATTATCGGGGATTCCCTGTATAATAGCTTTTTGAAAATCGGTAAGGCTCATATTTTTTAATTTTATTGAACTACAAAATTAAAAGAAAGATTATCATTATCAAAAAATTATACCAATTGTAAATTTAAAATAGTCCAACGGATATTTTAAATTTACAATGGTTATACCGATGACATAGATGTTACCGTTCATTGTAAAAAGACAGAAACCAACTACTTAATGACAAAGGTATTTTTGCTGCATAAAGACAAAGAAAAAGGAAACCCACCGCACATTCAGGCACATTTGTCTTTGCCCAACACAAAAGCCAACGCTTCGCAAAGCCAAAAGAGCCTTCATTTTGTCGACACACTAATAGACCGTTGATTATTCAAACACTTTTTATATTGTAAAACGAGATATTAAAAATTATTTTATTATTTTAGCGGTTTAATTATTCTGAGAAAATGAATAGAATAA
>DAOLWT010000253.1:0-3233 GCA_035421345.1 Bacteroidales bacterium | reverse complement strand
AAAGGACATTTTTAATAAACAAAAAGAGGCTACCTTTCAATGGCAGCCTCTTTTTTAGGAAAGGATGAAAAATACTACTATTTCAAACCTCTTTTAACAAGTAATGGTTCAATAGAGGGTTCTTGTCCTCTAAATTTTTTGTACTGAGTCATTCCTTCGTCATTGCCACATTCCTGTAAACAATATTTTCTGAATTTAGTAGCAAGATCTTGGTTAAATAAGTCGCCCGATTTTTTAAATGCATCAAATGCATCAGAATCGAGTACTTCAGCCCATATATATACATAATAACCGGCAGAATAACCTCCACTGAAAATATGTGAAAAATAGGTAGAGCGATACCGTGGTAATATTTCAGGAATTAAACCAATTTTCGATAATGCTGTTTTTTCGAATTCTCTGGCATCAATCGTAGTTTTTTCATTAACCATGTGATAATTTAAATCGAGGATAGAAGCGGCTAAATATTCAACCGTTCCAAAACCTTGATTAAACTTACTGCTTTTATTTAATTTTTCAATAAGCGCATCGGGTATCACTTCGCCGGTTTTATAATGTTTTGCATATTGTTTAAGCACTTCTTTTTCTCCTGCCCAGTTTTCCATTATTTGTGAAGGAAGTTCAACATAATCTCTCGGTACAGAACCGGCAGTACGGTTGTATTTGCCATCGGTAAATAATGAATGTAATCCATGTCCAAATTCATGGAATAATGTAGTTGCTTCGTCCCAAGTTAGTAATGCAGGAGCATCACCGGAAGGTTTTGTAAAGTTACATACAATAGAAACAATAGGGTCTACTTTTTTACCAAAATCCCATCCAGCTTCTCTAAAGGAAGTACACCATGCTCCACCATCTTTAGAAACGCGGGGATAGTAATCTAAATATAATAAACCTAAATGTTTTCCATCGGCTTCTTTTACTTCAAATACTTCTACTTCGGATTGATAAACGGGGATGTCGGTTTTTTTATCGAAAGTAATTCCATAAAGTTTATTAGCAACATAAAACATTCCGTCGCGCACATTCGATAAGCTTAAATAAGGTTGAAGTTCTGTTTCTTCCAAATTATATTTTTCTTTTCTTACTTTTTCTGCGTAATACCACCAATCCCAAGAAGCTAATTTAAAATTACCTTTTTCTTTATCGATAATTTTTTGCATATCTACCAACTCATTTTTAGAAACTTTTAAAGCAGGAGTCCACAGTTTTATTAAGAAGTCGTTAACTGTTTCAGGCGTTTTAGCCATATTTTGTTCAATAACATATTGTGCAAAGTTGGTGTAACCTAATAATTTTGCTTTTTCAATGCGAAGATTTACGATTTCATCAATAATTTTTTTATTATCGTTTTTATTATCATTATCACCTCTCATAAAATAACCGCGATAAATCTTTTCGCGTAGTTCTCTATTTTTAGCATATTGTAAGAAAGGGATTAAACTTGGTTTATCGAGCGTAAATATCCATTTTCCTTCTTTTCCGGCTTCTTTGGCAGCTTCCGCAGCAGCATCAATAGAAGTTTGTGGTAAGCCTTCTAAATCTTCTTTTTTATCAACAATTAATTTGAAATCTTTTGTTTCGGCTAATAAATTCTGACCAAACTGAAGTTCAAGTTTTGATAATTTTGAATTAACTGATTTCAATGAATCTTGTTTGTCTTTACTTAAATTAGCGCCATTACGAACAAAATCTTTATAATATTTTTCTACGACTCTAATTTGCTGACTATCGAGTTTTGATTCGTTTCTTTTATCATAAATTGCTTTTATTCGAGCGAAAAGTTTTTCATTCATCATAATAGCATCGCGATGTTCCGATAGCTTAGGACTAATTTCCATGGCTATATCTTGCATCCGATCGTTGGTTAAAGCACTTAATAAATTAAAAAATACATTTCCAACTTTGGTTAATAAGCGACCGGATTTATCGTATTTTAAAATAGTGTTTTCGAATGTAGGCTCTTCTTTACTATTAATAATAGAGTCTATTTCTAAATTGTGTTGAATCATTCCTTCTTCGAAAGCAGGAATATAGTGTGTCGTATCTATTTTATCGAAAGGAGGAACACCAAAAGGAGTGGTGTATTCCGTGAAAAAAGGATTTCCGCTAAGGTCTTTTTTCTTCTTGTTGCACGAAGTCATAATAAATGCGCATAAAACAATAGTGAATAATACAGTTAATTTTTTCATAATAATTTATTTTAATATAATTTTACTTAATAAAGTCAAAATTAGCAAAAGTATTTTATATCCAAAAATATTAATCAAAAGTATTAATAATTAACATTGGATCAATGATTTATGTTCTTGTTTTTAAGTAGATTTAATCTTTCTTTTGATTCATATGGTTTTATAAATGATATATAATCGTCTTCATTAATCTCTCGATTCAGTTTTTTTTCAATTTCGTTTCGACTAACTAAACGAGTAGCTATTTTTTCGCAAATGTATTCGTTACAGTAAGCGCAATTTTCAATGTGTTTAGATAAAACACAGGGGCGTACCGGACAATCAGCGTCTTGTAATTTCAGATTTTTACCTTGCGTACAACTATCGCACATAATGTTTTCGGGTGCAACAAAAAAACCAAAAAAGTCGTGCCATTTTTCACTCAGCTCTTTTCTGCGATCTTGTTTCTCAATATTTTTTTTGTAGGCTAAGCACAAGTCGCAACGGTATCCGCATTTACTTATAATTTTTTTCATTTTTAAATATTATATTATTTTTTTAATCGCTTCATGTATTTGTTCCAAGGCTTTTTTTAATATCGACCTAGGACAAGCAATATTTATGCGTTGAAAACCTTCGCCGCCTTCTCCAAACATAGCACCATCATTCAAGCCTATGTTAGCCTGGTGTATTAAGAGTTGGTTTAAATCTTTTTGATTTAGTTTTAAATTTCGGAAGTCGAGCCATAATAAATAGGTCCCTTCCGGTTCAATGAGTTTAATTTGGGGTAAATGTTCCGAGAGAAAGTTTCTGAGAAAATTCACATTCTTTTGTAAATAACCCATTAATTCTTCTAACCATATTTCCCCTTTATTATAAGCCGCTTCAAGTGCAATATTCCCAAAAATATTTCCATGTCCGATATGGATAGTATTTAACCTATTTTCGTATAATTGAAATAATTTTTTATTCGGAATAACTAAGAATGATGAGCTTAAACCGGCTAAGTTAAATGTTTTGCTAGGTGCTAAAGTCGAAACAACATGTTGTGCTATTTCGGGA
>DAOLWT010000252.1:0-3243 GCA_035421345.1 Bacteroidales bacterium | reverse complement strand
TTAAAAAGAAAGTCCTATTTCTTTAACCAATAAGCCATTAATCTATTTTTAAAAATAATAAATAATAGGCTATTCGTCTTTTAAAAGAAATATATAAAAACCAAAACGATTAATCGCAAATAATCAATTTACCATCTTTAATTTTAAGCCCCGATTGAATTAATTCATAAATATAAACACCATTGTTTAAATTATCTCTTTCAATAGTAAGCTCTTTTCCATAAATACCTCCCAATGATCTTACTTTTTGTCCGAATATATTATAAATAAACAGATCGGCATTATTCAATGAAATAGAAGATTGCAAGGTAGTTTTTGTTTGAAATGGATTTGGGAATACATTAACAAAATTTGTTTCGGCATTAATTTCAGGGGTATTTACGCTATAATTACACGTTAAGTTCGGTTTTCCAACAATGCTCGCTGTGTCTGCATACGTAAATAATTTTGCTACTACTGGGTCTAAGTCGCTCACATCGCTGTTGGTTAAAACAATAACCCCTTCTTTTTTGGCTTCATCCATCCACATTTCAGTTCTATATCCGCTAAACTCCCCGCTGTGTCCCCAAACAATGCGATTATCGGGTAATGCGTATCCATACCATATTAAGCCTTGTCCATCAGCTATGGCAGGGTATTGAGAGGTACGCATCATTTTTACAGTTGCACTATCAAGAATTCTTTTCCCATCGAAACGACCATATTGCATATTCATTAATAAAAATTTAGAAAGAGAAATAACGCTGGTACGAAGCTGAACTACAGGATATACGGGCAATCCAAGTAATCCTTGATCTTTATAGGAACTACTCGAATATACATACGGACGTGCTAACATATTGGTATCGGGTATTTCGCTAATAAACCAATGCGTATCGTCCATACAAAGTGGCGTAAAAATAGAATCTTCACAATATTTACTAAATTTAATACCGCTTAAATGTTCCGTTATATAACCACAAATAGTGGTTGCCATATTAGAATAATTGAATTGTGTACCGGGGGCATAGGTAAAAAAGTTTTTAGTAGCATAATAGTTTGAACTACCAGGCACTAAATAATCATGTAAAAAAGTAGACATTTGAATTGGAGAATCTCCTTTCACCATATTGGCGTCTATAACATCCCAATTATCGTCAATACTGCTTAAATGAGTCATAAGATGTCGTACTGTTATAGAAGTACTCGTATGATTCGGGTTTGCTACAGTCCATGGCAGATAATTATTTATAGGTTGATCTAGTTGAAAAGACCCTTTTTCCCATTCAATCATGAACGCATCTGCTGTAATGGTTTTACTAACCGAAGCCAATGCAAACAAGGTATTTAATGTCATTGGTTTACTTGTTTTTCGGTCGGCAATTCCATATGCTTTGGCCCATACCATTTTCCCATTTTTAATAACACTTGCACTCATTCCCGTTATTTTATTGGTCGACATATAATTTTAAATATATGTATCTATCACCGATTGGGCATGTATTGCCATTGCCGTATAAAAAAAAATGGCTACAATTAAAATGATTGATTTTTTCATAGTGAATTCGTTAGGAAGTTATTAAAAATAATATTTTTTTATGATTGAAATGATAATTGAGTTTACTTCTATTTTGTTTTTTTTAATTCGATTTTTAAAAACTTTTTTTTGCAAACCTCACAATTTCAATAACGTTAAAATATTTCCGTGATGCTCTTTTTTAAAATTTGAAATAATTAAAAAAATAGCCTATATAAATTCTTATTTAAATAATTAATTATTTACAATAATATGAAAATAGGGGAAGTCAACTTTTTCGATAGAAAAAAAAATAATAAATTGTTATAGCGAGGAACTATTCTAAACTATCTATTTTTTTAGATACCAGCACCTTATCAACTCTGTTAGCATCCATATCAACTACTTCGAAACGATAATTTTCAAAAATTAAGTGGTCGCCGGCAACAGGAATTTTGTCGAGCATATACATCATAAACCCACCGAGGGTAGAAACATTTTGTTTTATTTCGTTAAAATGAATAGGTTCTGAAATTTGGAGATATTCTATTAACTCATCTAGCATATAATCTCCATCTACCAGCAAACTTCCATCTTCTCGATTAATTAACTGCGGTTGATCTTGTGATTTATCAGGGAAATCGCCTAATACGTTATCGGAAATATCTTGAGCGGTAATAATACCATGTGTTTCCCCGTATTCATTTAAAACAATACCCATTTTTATTTGTTTCCCTTTAAAATCGTCGAGCAATTTAATGGCTTTGGTCGTTTCGGGAATAAAATGGGGAGTTGACATAATAGCACGAATATCCAACTTCTGACTATTGTTTATTTGTTTTAAAATATCGCGTACATGAACAATACCAATCACTTCATCCATTGTTTCATTGCAAACCGGAAATCTGGAAAATGGAGAGTTAATAATGGTGTTCATTATTTCTTCTTTGCTTTCATTAATATCTATCCATATAACATCTTTATTGGGTGTCATCATTGAATAGGCCGTTTTATCGGCAAATGTAAACACATCATGAATAATTTCCGACTCCTGTTCTTCCAATATTCCGTGTTCGGAGCCTTTTTTAATAAGAATCTTTAACTCTTCTTCTGTAACCGGAGACTCGGTATTTTTCTTAATTCTAAAAATTTTTAAAAAAAATTTCGTTGAAACACTTAAAAACCAAGAAACAGGAGAAACAATAAAAGAAATGAATCTCATAAAAGGAGTTAAACGAAGTGTTATTTTTTCGGGATTATTTAAGGCAATTGTTTTAGGAACTAACTCTCCTATAACCAATGAAAAATAAGTAATCGTTCCAATAATAAAAACGATAGAAATTGTTTCGGTGTATTTTGATACAAATCCTATTTCGAATAAAAATGCAGAAAACTGACTTGCCATTTTCAAACCAGCATAAGCTCCTGAAACAATACTAATTAGGGTAACACCTATTTGTATTTCCGACAAAAACCGTTCGGGTTTTTTCATTTTATTTAAAGCCAATCTGGCCGATAAATTTCCTTTATTTGCTTCTTCTTCCAGTTTTGATTTTCTAGAAGTAACGAATGCAATTTCATACATTACAAATATACCATTCAGTATAATTAAAAATGCTATGATAAGTATTTCATTCATTGTTAGTAATTTAATTCATTTTAATATAAATGAATAGATTTTCTCTTTTTTGCAAAAATACAGTTTTTACTGAATTGGGAAACAGGAAAGTTAAGTATCTATAAAAAAA
>DAOLWT010000251.1:0-3247 GCA_035421345.1 Bacteroidales bacterium | reverse complement strand
AAAACGCAATACAAGAATTCAATTTTTCTGAAATGAAGTGTTTCGGTTTCGGGGAAAAAACAGAACCGTAGTTTTGAAGAAATTTTCTGACAGCCTAGATTCTTTTGTTTCTTTTCTCATCATGGAGAAAAGAAAAACAAATCTAACTAACTCATCACTATCTCACTGATAATTGATTGATTAGAATACCATATTTTTGCATAAATTTCTTAGAAATTTAAATTTTCAGCTTTAATGTCCTTTTAAGTTAGATATTTATTTCTAATTAATGAAATACTGGCAATTGGTATAAGAAGACAACAAGAAAGAATAAATACGAATAAAGATATTTTTTATCGTTTGTATTTTTGTATTTTTGATATTCTTATATTTTTGAAAAGTGATAAATAAAGAAAAAGCATACCAAAAAATTGCGGAACTTGTTAAAAGGTTTGATGAACAGTACGATTCATACAAAAATTCCAATTATAACGAAACCTTAACACGAAGAGATTTTATAGACCCTTTTTTTAAAGCATTAGGATGGGATGTTGATAACGAAGAAGGATATGCAGAATCGTATCGGGAAGTAATTCACGAAGATAAAATAAAAATTAGTGGGGCAACTAAAGCTCCCGACTACTCTTTTCGATTGGTTGGCGGGAAAAGATTATTTTTTGTTGAAGCAAAAAAACCAAGTGTTGTTATTAAAGACGATATCTTACCGGCATATCAAGTTCGCAGATATGGTTGGAACTCCAAATTGGCAATAAGTATCGTTACCGATTTTGAAGAGTTTGCCATATACGACTGTACTAGAAAACCGGTATCTTCAGATAAAGCATCTGTTGCACGTATTGAATATTTTAGGTATAACGATTATTTAAATAAATTCGATTTTATTTGGGATACGTTTTCAAAAGAACACGTGTTAAAAGGTAGCTTCGATAAGTTTATTCAAGGAACTGCTAATAAAAAAGGCACTGCCACCGTAGATAAAGAATTTTTAAAATCGTTGGATACCTGGCGTACATACCTTGCCACTTCTGTAAGTTGGAATAATAAAAACTTAAATGAAGAAGAAATAAATTTTGTTGTTCAGCAAACAATCGACCGAATTATTTTCTTGCGAATTGCCGAAGATAGGAATGTAGAACCTTACGGAAATTTAAAAGATGCTTTAAAACAAGGAGATTATTATAAAAATCTTTTTAAAATATTTAAAGAAGCCGACGATAAATATAATTCCGGACTTTTCGATTTTAAAAAAGATGGCATTAGCGAGCATTTAAAAATTGAAAATAAAATTATTAAAAATATTATTGAAGAACTTTATTTTCCTAAGTGCGAATACGAATTTGCTGTTATGCCTGTAGAGATATTAGGCACTGCTTATGAACAGTTTTTAGGAAAAGTAATTCGTATTACGCCTTCACATCATGCAAAAATTGAAGAGAAACCCGAAGTAAGAAAAGCCGGAGGTGTTTATTACACGCCACAATACATTGTTGATTACATTGTAAAAAATACGGTTGGAAAACTTGTTGACGGAAAAACACCAAAAGAAATAAGTAAAATAACCATAGTAGATCCGGCTTGCGGTAGCGGTAGCTTTTTAATTGGAGCTTATCAGTATTTACTCGATTATCATAAAAATTATTATTCTAAAAACGGAAAACCGGCTAAAGCGAAAAACGAACGGGCTTATAAACATACAGGGAATCCGCTTACACCTGCAGGACATTTAACCACAGCCGAGAAGAAAAGAATTTTGATAAATAATATTTATGGAGTAGATATTGATGTAAATGCGGTTGAAGTAACCAAGCTAAGTTTGTTGTTAAAATGTATGGAAGGCGAAACTTCCGCATCTATTACATACCAGCTGTCTATGTTTAACGAACGGGTCTTGCCTACACTCGAAAATAATATTAAATGTGGAAATAGTTTAATAGATACTGATTATTATTCCGACCATTTGGATTCTGATGTTGATAAAAAAATTAAACCTTTTAATTGGCAAAAAGCATTTCCCCACGTTTTTAATGTTGTAAAAGAAACCAAAGCACAAATTGTTAAACCCGATTTAGGTATAGACGAAGAACATATTATAAGTAGAAAGGTTAATGAACCAATTATTGTCTATTCAACACAACAGGGCGGTGGCTTTGATTGTGTTATTGGGAATCCGCCTTATGTTGTAATTGAAGGTGAGCATAGAAACGATTCGCTTCTTTCTTATTTTAGAAAAAACTATAAGAGTGCCTCTTTTAAAATTGATTTGTATCATATTTTTATTGAAAAAGGAATAGAATTATTAAAAATAGACGGATTATTAGGATATATTACTCCAAGTAATTATTTTTCAAACAATGGGTTGGTTAGTTTACGTAAAACAATTTTACAAAATTCTACTATTGAATTATTAAACAATATAAATGGGAAAGTATTTACTGGAGCATCAGTAGATACGGCAATAACGATTCTATCAAAAAGAAAAAAGTGTAAACAAAAATCATTTTTTATTTACTCAAATTGGAATGAAGATAAATTTCATGAAGTATTATCAAAAAGGTTTAATCAAAATATTTTTAATGAGAATGAAGGGAATATTTTCATTTCAACTACTCCAAAAATAAAAGTTAAATCAAATACATTTGAATTGGGAGAGATGTATTTTGTGAAATTTGGGATGCAACTTCGTGATAGAAAAATATATATGAATGATGTAATTACCAAAGAGAAAAAAGGACTGATTACAAAATTTCATAGACCCTGTTATACGGGGAAAGATGTAACCAAATGGTTTATGAATTACAGCAATTTACTTGCATACTTTAATAGAGAAGCTAAAAGTGGAGGTTGTTGGGACGAAAAATTTCACAATGCAAATCCGAAAATAATTGTTAGACAGATTGGAAAATCTCCAATTTGTGCTATTGATAACAATGGATATTGTTGTCTAAATACTGTTTTTATGGTTGTGCCAAAATCAAATTCTGATGTTGATTTAAAATTTATTTTAGCTGTTTTAAATTCAAGTTTTATTTCGAATTTTTGGAAACAGAATTACTCTGATTTAAGACAAACATTCCCCAAGATAAAAGGAAGTTATCTGGAAAAATTGCCCATTCCTATTATTAATTTTCAAAATAATGTAGAAAAAAACAATCACAATGAAATTGTAAAGTTAGTTGACCAACTTTTAAAACTCAACAAAGAAAAATCAGAAACAAAACTTCAATCTAAAATGGAACTAATTCAAAAT
>DAOLWT010000250.1:0-3251 GCA_035421345.1 Bacteroidales bacterium | reverse complement strand
AATCGAAGATAAACATCTATAATGGAAAATTTTCCGGTTTCTTTTATCAGATCGAAAATCCCTGGATTTAAAATTTGAATTCCGCTAAAAGCATAATTGTTTAAAGAATCGGACTTATCTGTAACAATTTTTGTTTCATTCGTTTTGTTGTTTTTCCACCCGCATAATTGCATCTCATTATTAAAAAGCAAATAACGCGATGTTTCCCTTTTTTTTACGGCCAAGGTAGCAATTGCGTTACTTTGAATATGATTGGCTAACATGTTTTCCAAATCAATATCTGAAAAAATATCTACATTATAAACGAGAAAAGGTTCTCTGGTATCAAAAAACCAAGATGCTTTTTTTAATCCACCTCCTGTTTCCAATAGCTCTTCCGATTCATCCGATAATGCTATGCTAATTCCAAAATTGTTTTTTTGAATTAAAAAATCTTTTATTTGTTGGGGATAGTGATGAATATTAATAATTATTTCATAATACCCGTATTGTATTAATTTGCGGATAGCATGTTCCAATAATGTTATTCCATTCATTTCTACTAATGCTTTCGGCTTATGGTCGGTAATTGGTTTAAGCCGAGTTCCTAGTCCGGCAGCAAATATCATAGCTTTCATAAGGATGATGCGTTTTTCTCTTTTAAAACAGTATGAAAAAGATGAACATCTACAGTTGATTTTTGTTTTAAATAAGCAGCAAGTAAATTTGCACAAAATACCGACCGGTGTTGCCCTCCGGTGCATCCGAAATTAATTTGCAAATGGGTAAAATCTCTTTTAATATAATTTTCAATACTTTTATTTACCAGTCCGTACACATGATTCATGAACTCATAAATTTCCGGTTCTTTTTTTAAAAAATCAATCACTTTTTCATCATTCCCTGTAAGTAAGGCATATTCTTCGTAACGACCCGGATTATGCAAGGACCGACAATCGAAAACAAACCCGCCTCCATTTCCTGAGTTATCTATAGGGATTCCTTTTTTGTAAGAAAAACTGTTAATGGTAACATGAAGCTTTGATTTTGTTTTTCCAAGTTTTTTTAAATGGTCGCATTGGGTAAGTTCGTTCAAAACATTTAGTAGCGTAGGGATTTGTATGGGGAGATTTATATTTTGTAAAAGCCATTTTAGGTTGTCAAGTGCATACGGAATACTTTGCAAGAAATGTTCTTTTTTCTCGTAAAAGCCACGAAATCCATAAGCTCCTAGTGCTTGCATGATACGTATCAATACATAACCATAATAAAATTCGGTAAATTCTTTTTTATTTACAGTTATATGCTTTGATAACACGTCTAAATAATATTCAAGTAAATTGGTTCTTGTTTGTTGGGGGATAACAGCTTTGGCATCATAAAGTAAAGAGGCAATATCGTATTGTAAGGCTCCTTTTCTTCCTCCCTGATAATCGATAAAGAATGGCTTCCTGTCTTTTATCATTATATTCCTCGACTGAAAATCGCGGTATAAGAAATACGTATGTTCTGCTTGCAATAAAAAAATTGAAAATGTCTGAAAATCGTCTTCTAATTTTTGTTCGTCGAAATTTATTTTTGCCAGTTTTAAAAAGTAATATTTAAAGTAGCTAAGGTCCCACAACATCGATTGTTTGTCGAACTGAGCTCTGGGATAGCAAACACTATAATCTATGTTTGTGGAAGCTTTTATTTGAAAATAGGGGAGGTAGTCAATTACTTTTTTATATAAAGCAAGCATTTCTTCTGAGAAAGCAGGGGTATTCCTATTTTTCTCCATCCACGAAAATAGAGTGGTGTCGCCTAAATCTTCTAAAAGATACAAATGATTTGCTTCATCGGTTGAATAAATTTGGGGAACCGGAAGCCCTTCTTTATGAAAATGATTCGTGAAAACAATAAATGCAGTATTTTCTTTAACATCTTTATTATAAGCTGCAATGGCTGTTTTGTTGTTGTTTTTCATCCTAAAATAGCGACGATATGATCCGGATGAAGGTAATTCAACAATGCTTTCAGCATTTATGGTTGCCCATTTATAAAATAAGGATTGTATATTTTTTTCGAGTTGTTTATCCAAGGTTGTTGAATTTATATTTTGTAAAATAATAAAATTGAAATAAAACAAGATAAAATAACAATAAATGAGTAAAAGAAAACTCCTGAAATAAGAGCTATTTTTTTATTCCTTTGTGTATTAGACTTCTTAAATCTATTCTTTTTATGATTTTTAATAACAGATAAAAAACCGGATATTCGATAAAATAAAGCCGTTTAAGGTAACCACAATAGCTGTCATCCAAATTTGTTCTTGATAGGCCCTATTGGCTTTATCTATATAAAAACCCAGTTCTTTTTCTTCCATAGGCGCTTTATTTACATGCTTTTAAAGCTTTTTCATAATCAGGCTCGTTAACAATTTCGGGTACTTGTTCGGTGTATATGATTTTACCATTTTCATCAATAATGATAACCACTCTTGAATGGAGTGATTGTAAAGGACCATCTGTAATTTCTAAACCATAATTTTTACCAAACTCGCCAGTAGCAAAATCAGATAAAGTTATTACATTTTCAATGCCTTCGGCACCACAGAACCTAGCTTGTGCAAAGGGAAGGTCTCTGGAGATACATAACACTTTGGTATTTTTTAAATTAGCTGCCGCTTTATTAAAATATCTTACCGAAGCAGCACAAGTGCCTGTATCTAAACTTGGGAAAATATTTAAAACCAATTGTTGTCCTTTAAAATCAGAGAGCATCGCTTTTGAAAGATCGGCTTTTACAAGTGTAAAATTTTTTGCAGTTTCTCCTATTTTAGGTAATTCTCCAATCGTATGAATGGGATTTCCTTTTAATGTAATTGTAGCCATAAATTATTTTTTTAAATTTAATAGCAATGATACAAAATTTTCTTCAAAGAATAATTACAAAAAGGACTTATCTAAATAAGAATTTTTACTGTTTAGACCAGATTCGGGTATTTAAATTCATTTCATCCACAATTTGAACACATTCCCAAATTTGCTGATAAAATCCTTGAATAAAATAGGGGTTTAATACACTTTTATTTAGTTTAGGGTTAAATAAGTTTTTATTAATGCTAACAGCCAGAAACATTTTAGAGTTTATAAATGAGAGATGAATCTTTTTGTTTAATCTATTTTTCATTAAAACAATTCTGTTTAACATATTCGGAGAAAGGATATATCGAGCTTCTACCTGATCATTACTATATACTTTAAACATTTTTTCAAATGCAGGATCTTCCA
>DAOLWT010000249.1:0-3257 GCA_035421345.1 Bacteroidales bacterium | reverse complement strand
AATTTTCAACAAAAATGAAATTAGTTAGCTCGCTAGATAGTAAAATGAGTCCGATAATTAAAACAATGACAGGAGAGGGCGCTTTAAATACAACAAAAATAACTGTTCAAGGGTTTAGTCCGCTTACTAAACTCGGTGATGCCTTGAAAATGGATAAATTAAAAAAACTCATACTAGATAAAATTAACTTATCTTTTCATTTTACCGATGGGAAAGTTTTTGTAAAACCATTCGATTTTGTTTTTGAAAAAATAAAAGGAAAAATAAGTGGATCTAATTCATTCGACCAATCTATAGACTATGTGTTAAACATGCAAATCCCGAAAACAGAGTTTGGAGGTGCTGCCAATAGTGTATTATCCGATTTAACGACAAAAGCAAACAGTAAAGAATTAAATGCAACCGTAGGAGATGTGGTTAACGTAGATGCGCTAATTGGAGGAACTATAACAAATCCTACCGTTAAACTTGGGTTAAAAGGATCTATGGACGAAGCAATCGATAATTTAAAAGAAAAAGCAAAAGACGAAATTAATGCAAAGAAAGCCGAAGCCGAAGAAAAAGTGAAAGCCGAAGCGGATAAATTAAAACAAAACGCTGAAGCAAAGCTTAAAGCAGAACAGGATAGTATAAAGAAAAAAGCGGAAGAAAAAATAAATTCGGAAAAAGAAAATTTAAAAGATAAATTAAAAAAGAAAATAAAACTATAATTATTAAACACCCTGCTATTGTTTTGGTTTATTATAAATTGAAAATCGATTTTTTATTTAATGAATCAGGTTAAATTAAAGAATAATGAGTAAAATCAATAATAAGAGGAAAATAATATATGAAGGAAATACGCTCCATAAGGAAAAAAATGAAAGGTCAGAATACGACGGATGGCGCCGGTGTTAAATTAGTAAGAACATTTGGTTTTCATGATACCCAAGATTTTGACCCTTTTTTGTTATTTGATGCCTTCGATTCAACCAATCCTTCTGATTATGTAAAAGGCTTCCCTTGGCATCCGCACAGAGGCATTGAAACAATTACCTATTTAATTGAAGGAATAATAGAACATGGTGATAGCATGGGAAACACCGATCATATTTTGGCCGGCGACTGTCAGTGGATGACAGCCGGTTCGGGGATTGTTCATCAAGAAATGCCTAAACCATCGAAAAGACTATTAGGTGCTCAATTATGGCTTAATCTTCCTGCTTCCAATAAAATGACTAAACCTAAATACAGGCCTATTTTAAAAAAAGACATACCCGTTGTTGCTGATGCGAATAGTAAAGTTCATGTTATTTGTGGTAATTTCAACAACCAAAAAGGCGCCATTCAAAGCGATTTTGTGGAAACTCTTTATTTAGATGTTGAATTAGTAGAAAATTCAGAATGGATTTTAGAAACGAAGCCCGATCATACCCTTTTTATATATATTGTTCAAGGAGAAGCCGAATTTGCTGATGTTGCAAGTAATGTGATTGATGAAAAACATATAATATTGTTTTCTGAAGGCAAGAAATTTATTGTTAAAACAAAAGAAAAGAAAATTCGATTCTTATTAATTTCGGGAAAACCATTAAAAGAGCCTATTGCTTGGGGAGGTCCTATTGTGATGAATACAAGAGCAGAATTGGATAAAGCTTTTGAAGAACTCGATAATAATACATTCCTCAAAAAATAATCAACATAAACATTTTATTAATTTAATATGTTATTTCAATTATAATCATAAATTTCAAATTTTTAAAAGGATAAATTTATACACCAAATTGTTAAATTATTTATACTTTTGAATAAACATTAATTAAAATAAGTAACGCATAAAATAAGAATCATGAAAAGAGACGAAAAAGTATTTAATTTCATTAATCAAGAATTAAAACGACAGATGGAAGGGATTGAACTGATTGCTTCCGAAAATTTTGTTAGTGAACAGGTTTTACAGGCAATGGGTTCGTGTATGACCAATAAATATGCAGAAGGCTACCCGGGTAAAAGATATTATGGTGGTTGTCAAATAGTGGATCAAACAGAACAATTAGCGATAGATCGTATAAAAGAATTATTTGGCGCAGAATATGCTAACGTACAACCCCATTCAGGTGCTCAAGCCAATATGGCTGTATTTTTAGCATGCTTAAAACCGGGAGATACTTTTATGGGTCTTAACCTTTCTCATGGCGGACATTTATCACACGGTTCACCGGTTAATTTTTCGGGAATGTATTTTAATGCGTTATCTTATGGTGTTGAAGAAGAAACGGGAATGATAGATTATGATAAAATGGAACAGATGGCAATTAAAGAAAAACCAAAATTATTGCTTGCCGGTGCTTCTGCATATTCTCGTGACTGGGATTATAAACGGATGCGAGAAATAGCCGACAAAATAGGCGCTATATTAATGGCTGATATTGCTCATCCTGCCGGATTAATTGCTACAAAACAGTTAAATAATCCTATTCCCTATTGTCATGTAGTTACTTCTACTACCCATAAAACCTTACGTGGTCCTCGTGGCGGTATTATCTTAGTAGGAAAAGATATTGATAATCCATGGGGATATACAACTCCGAAAGGTGAAATTAAAAAAATGTCGGCATTGATCGATTCTGCAGTATTTCCGGGTGTTCAAGGTGGTCCGCTTGAACATGTAATTGCTGCCAAAGCGGTCGCTTTTGGGGAAGCATTAACCGACGATTTTAAACAATATGCAATTCAGGTAATGAAAAATGCAAAGGTGTTATCGAAATGCTTAACAGACAAAGGTTATAAAGTAATTAGCGGAGGGACAGACAACCATTTAATATTAATCGATTTGCGTTCAAAATTTCCGAATATTACCGGAAAACAAGTAGAAAATATTTTGGTAAAAGCAGATATCACCGTTAATAAAAATATGGTTCCTTTCGATAGTCGGTCTCCTTTCCAAACTTCCGGACTTCGTATAGGCGCACCTGCTATTACTACCAGAGGATTAAAGGAAACACATATGCCTTTAATTGTAGATATGATAGATGAAGTTATTAGTAATATAGAAAACGAAAAAATAATAGAAGGCGTAAAATCAAAAGTTCATCAGTTAATGAAAGATTTCCCTTTATTTGCATATTAATGTATTGTAAATGCTAATAAAACCCCTAATGCGCTGCATTTGGGGTTTTTAGTTATTATAAAATTACATGAATATCCGGATAAATTAGATATATCGTTCCTACGGAACTTTGAATAATTTGTATTTCTTTGTTTTAGAAATATTTCGT
>DAOLWT010000248.1:1384-3290 GCA_035421345.1 Bacteroidales bacterium | reverse complement strand
AGTATTTTTTCTTTAGGGACATAAATCAATTGATTCGACAAATATGGGTTATTCTCCAATTTCGATTCATTCGTAGTACTCATATATGTGTACATTCCTGATAATTTCAATGAAAGATTTTCTCGATTATAGGTAAGTCCCGAATTAAGCTCTATTCCTCTCGACCAAACGGTATTTAAATTTTGAGGAATCCATTTCGAGTAATCTTCATTAGGTTGCCATATAATCCAATCGGTAATATTTCCATTAAAGCCGGTAATACCAGATTCGAAAGTGATATTGTTTTTTTTGTAATAATAATTTAAACTAATTTCTTCATTAAATCCTGATTCATTTTTAAGAAGAGGGTTTCCAAACATATTCCATGTTATATCGTTCCAATATAAATCGTTAAAAGAAGGTACTCTAAAACTCTTGTTTATGTTTGCTTTTAGTTCTAGTGGTTTAAATAAACGAACTGCAATTCCTAAGGAATATGTTAAGGGGTTTACTTTTTTATTTATCATTTCTTCTCGTATGCTAAACACCGATTTAATTTTTTCATTCTTAGAATAATATCGAAGCGATGAAAATACGGTTGAACGATGTCGTATATGGGCTTGTTCAAAATCAGGGGAAACTCCTTTTTCGAATGTGTAATTTATACCGGAGTTTAATTTAAAATTGGCGTTTATTTGATAATTGTTTTCAAATTCGGAAACAGAAGAAGTGGCATGATATGCTGTATGAATATCATACAAAGGGTTTTGGTAATATTTATGACTTATAAATAAACCGGAGCGAAAAACATTTTCTATTTTATTGTTTTTATAAATCCATTCAATAGAAGGTCTGTAATATTCATTTATTTCGTTTTGTTTGCTTATAGAAATATCATTTATTAAAGAAGGAATGTTATGATTATTATTTTGTAACCAAACATGAACATTTAGTTTTTGATGGGTATTAATTTTAAAGCTATTATTAATTAAAATGCCTTGTTGTGCTGTTTCGGAATGATTCATTTTTTGAATAGGGCTTCCTTGTTGATAATGGTTTATGAAACTAAATTCATTTTTTATGGCGTGATTAAAAATACGGATTCTGCTCACCATTTTTTCTTTACTCACATGAATATCGAAACCCTCAAAATGGTTTAAAAAACTCCCAATCGATGCCAATGTAGAAACATTTATCCCTGAATTAAATTCAAGTTCGTTGTTAAAATTAATGGAGCCTCCAACAGCGCCGCTTCCATATAATGCACCACAACCACCGGATTGAATGTAAACATCGTCTAAGAAAAAAACGGGGATATGCGAAAAATCGGTTCCGCTATTAAAAATATCATTTAAGTTAAACCCATTCCACAAAACAGCTGTGTGTGCACTTCCGGTTCCCCTAAATGACGGGCTGGACAAAGCTCCTGTCCCGTAGGAATTCATTTGGACTAAGGAATTTGAAGAAAGAACATCAGTTAAGGAAGAACTGGTGTTAATAGCTAGTGTGTTCTTCTCAATTTTTTGAATTTTGTTACCTGATGTAAACTGATTAATACGACTGGAAGAAATAATAACTTCGGGTATATTAACCAAGGTATCCGATTTTTTAAAATCCTGACAGAAGACTGCCGAAGGCATTGAGATGCCTGCAATAATTAAAACTTTTTTAAAAACGTTCATACAAATAATTTAAATAATTAATAAAATAAATTCTTTAAATTATTTGCAACAAGCGAAGGAAATGATAGTGAAAATAAATTTACATTTATATTTCATGCTTTTTTTCCCCGAAAGCAGCAAATATTTAATTTGAATGGCAGGTCTTCTGACTTGTTCTTATTTTGGATGCCTTCCCATAAGATAAAATACCTACAGTGGCAAATGATTTCCAAAATCTAAATGAACTTACAGCAGCGGGTACTGTT
>DAOLWT010000248.1:0-1284 GCA_035421345.1 Bacteroidales bacterium | reverse complement strand
CCTTCCGATAATTTTCCTCCTTTTGTGCTGTAGATAGCCCATTCGCCTTCTCTTTTATTATTTAAATATTCGCCTTCCGATTTTTTTTCTCCTGATGATTTGCTGTACATTGTCCATTTCCCCGATTTCATGCCATTTTTATAGGCTCCTTCGGCACTTAATTGTCCATTATTATAATAACTTTTATATTCTCCGTCTTTTTTACCGTAGAAATAAGTAACTTCTTCTCTAATTAATCCATTAGTAGAATAATACCTGGTTGAAACACCATGTTTAATATCGTTTTTATAGGTAATTTCAAATAATAAAATCTTATCGTTCGAATAGTATTTCCATAAACCTTGCTTTCCTTTAGAATCGAATACATTCTTGTGTTTATCTCCTCTTGGTGCATTTTTAGGACGTGAGGATACCGTTGTTTCATCTTGAGAATAAGATAACAACGAAAACATTAGCAAGAAATTGAAAAATATTATTTTAAAATAAATTCTCATTTATGTAATTAATCGTGTAAATATAATAAATATAATTACATTTTATACGTTAAAAAATGAAAAAGGTTTTATTTAACACGTAAGGTCCTTCCAACAGCTAACGTGCTTGTTTGTTTAATTCCATTTAGCCTACATAGATTGCTAACGCTGGTACCATTTTTTACTGCAATTTTCGATAAAGAGTCGCCTGGCTTAACTTTATAATATTTTGTTGTTGTAGCTGCTTTTTTAATATCGCTAATGTATTTGAAACTTTTTTTAGATAGATATATCGAATCCTTAACTAAAGCTGCTGTTTTAAAATTAATTAGCTGATTGGGGTTTAATGGCGAACCTTTATATCTAATTTCATAATGTAAATGCGGACCTGTAGATCTACCGGTACTTCCCCCTAAGCCAATAAGCTCACCAGCTTTTACTTCTTGGTTTGGAAGCACTTTAGAACAAGTAAGATGGCCGTATAGGGTTTCTAACCCGTTAAAATGTCTAACAATTATAACATTTCCATAACCGGAAACCCATTTAGATACTCTCACAATTCCATCGAAAGTAGATTTTACGGTATCTCCAATATTTAAATCAATATCAATGCCGTAATGAAATCGCCTTCTTCTCCATCCAAAATCGGAATTAATAGGACCTTCTTTAGGAGAGGAGAAAAAATTCTTATCATTTTTTAAAACAACCAAAACAGAATCTTCCATTTTTGAAATATCCGATTCTTTATTAAATAAGAATAAAATATCATTACTCCAATCCCCTCCGAAAGCAGCATTTAAAGAATCATTCG
>DAOLWT010000247.1:0-3294 GCA_035421345.1 Bacteroidales bacterium | reverse complement strand
CATCTCCTTTCATTAACCCTAATTTCTTTAATCCTTCCACAATTACTTTACAAGCTAGCAAATGAATACTTTTGTATGTAGCTTCGGGTTTAATCGCATGAATGGCTGCCAACTGTGAATCTAATACAATTTGATAAATTTCTTTTTGCTTTGGTGTAAATTTTCCACTTACAGGAACTACACGTGTATGATCGGTAGCATATCCGTTTGGTGTTTCAAAACCGGCATCAATTAATAATAAATCACCTTCTTTCATTTGGTTGTTATGATAGTGGCCATGTAATATTTCTCCACGAACAGAAAGAATAGTAGGAAAAGAAAGGGATCCGTTTTTAGATCTGGCAATCCCTTCCATAACTCCGGCTACTTCATATTCATACATTCCGGGTTTGGCCATCTTCATTGCTTTGGTAAACATTTTATATGCTGTTTTCATTCCGTTTTCAATTTCCTTAATTTCTTCTTTTCCTTTAACAGAACGAAGATTTACAACTGCTTTTATAAATTCCAAAGAAGCATTTTGTTTTAGTTCTTTAAAAGGAATTCCCAACACACTATTCAATAAAATTTGATTGTTTGGATGATAAGGAGGCAGAAAATGAATTTTGCGATTTTCATTTTTTGCTTTCTCAACATATGCTATAAATTCTTTGAAAGGAGCACAGTTGGTTATACCTACTTTGTCAATTTTATCTTTTAATAAAGGAAGAGGCCCTGTCCAAATAATATCTTCTATCTCTACATCATCCCCAAAAATTATTTCTTTATTATGGTCAATATCGATAATAGCAGCCATTCGGGGCTCATTCAACCCAAAAAAATAAAGGAATGTACTATCTTGTCTGAAATGAAATACATTCTGTGGATAATTCATGGGTAATTCTGTGTTACCTAAAAATAAAAGGATACCGTTTGAAAATTCTTTTTTTAAGAGTTTTCTTCTTTTACTATAAATTTTTGAATCGAACATATTAAGAATAGATTAAAGGTTTATTATTTATTTTATTTCTTCATTAATTTTTCTATTTCTTCCACTTCTACCGGAATATGAGCCATTAGATCAATATTTCCGTTTTCCGTTACTAAAATATCATTTTCTATTCGTATTCCTATTCCTTCTTCCTGAATATAAATACCTGGTTCACACGAAAAGATCATTCCCGGTTTAATAATATCCTGACGGGTTCCTACATCATGTACATCTAGTCCTATATAATGTGAAGTTCCATGCATAAAATATTTAAAATACATAGGTTTGGAAGCATCTTGTTTTTTAACATCCTCTTCAGAATATAAACCCAATCCGATTAACTCTTTATCCATTATTTTACATACTTCTATATGATACGCATCGATAGTTGTTCCTGGGACAAGCATTTTAATGGCTGCTTTCATCACCCGTAAACATGCATTATAAACCTCTTTCTGACGAGGTGAAAATTTTCCGTTTACAGGAATTGTTCTACTTAGGTCGGCTGCATAATTTGCATATTCAGCTCCAAAATCAAGTAACAGTAAATCGTTGTCTTTACATTCCTTATTATTTTCTATATAATGTAGTACACATGCTCCTTTTCCGGAAGCAATAATAGGAGCATAAGCATGACCATTTGCCCTGTTACGAATAAATTCATGTGTTATCTCTGCTTCTACTTCATACTCCATAACACCGGGTTTTGTAAAAGCAAGAACTCTTCTAAATGCCTTATCTGTAATATTAATAGCTTCTTTTAATAATTCTATTTCCCACTTCGATTTAATCATTCGAAGTTTACTAATAATAGGGTATGAACGTTCGTATTTATGTGTAGGGTATTTTTTTGTTAAATCTTCATTAAACCGAATATCGCGATAAGGAACAGGATTAGCATATCGCGCATTTTCATTTGCATTTAAATACACATATTCACAAGAAGCCATTACTTCTTTTATGGCAGATTCTAATGTGTCGAGCCAAAACACATTCTTTATTCCGGAAACTTGAATTGCTTCCTCTTGCGAATATTTTTTCCCGTACCATATTGCCATATACTCACTAGTTTGTTCAACAAATAAAGCTTCTCTGTATTTTTCGAGCGGACAATCGGGAAAAAGAATTAACACACTTTTAGGTTGATCAATCCCTGTTAAATAAAAAAAATCGGAGCTCTGACGAAAAGGAAAATCCTGATCTCCATTTCGTGGCATTTCATCGTTCGAATTAAATATAGCAACCGATTTGGGTTTCATCATTTTTTTGAATTGTTCTCTGTTATACACGAATAATTCTTTATTTATTGCTAAATATTTCATAAATGAATAATTTTATTTATTAAAAAAATGAATAATTATTTGTAAAATGAATTTGTACTTATAATTTTGTTCGACTAATTTATTATATAACTAAATATAATTTTTTTATACCTTTACAAATAAACAATTTTTTTTCTACAAATCCCAATCATTTGATTTTGTTAAATAACATTACATTATGAGCAATACATTCCTTACTTATTCCTCGATTACAAAAAAAATCGTGATGGCTTGTGCAGGCTTATTCCTTGCCGTTTTCTTATTGGTCCATTTAAGTATAAACCTTACATTACTTCGTGATGATGGCGGTAAGTGGTATAATGATGCTTCTAATTTCATGTCGACCAACTATATTATAAAAATTTTTGAGTTTGTTCTTTTTGGAGGGCTTATTGTTCACATTTTAATTGGGATAATATTAACCTTAAAAAATTGGGCTTCCAGACCGGTAGGCTATTATAAAACGAACCAATCTAAAACATCTTTTTTCTCAAAATACATGATTTGGACAGGTTTAATTATATTAACTTTTTTGGCTATTCATTTTATGAATTTTTATTTTGTAAAACTGGGAATTGTTCCTGTTCCTGAAGGAATCAATGATCGTCATGATTTTTACCATATGGCTGGTCGTTTATTCTCACAACCGCTATATTCTTATTTATATATTTTTTTAATGTTATTACTTGGATTTCATTTGTATCATGCATTTCAGTCGGCATTTCAAACATTGGGATTAAACCATAATAAATATAATAGCACGATTAAATTAGTCGCTTTGGGATACGCATTGATTGTTAGTATTGGATTTGCCATTATTCCAATTTATTATTTATTTTTTTTATAATTATTTTTAATTGCATTAAAATAAACATAACATATGACTCCGTTATCATCTAAAATACCCGATGGTCCATTATCACAGAAATGGTCAAACTATAAAGCAACCGGAAAATTAGTCAATCCTGCGAATAAACGAAAACTAGATATAATAGTAGTAGG
>DAOLWT010000246.1:0-3297 GCA_035421345.1 Bacteroidales bacterium | reverse complement strand
CGAAAGCATATATGTAATAGTCCAATAAATTGAACCATAACATATATGTCATCGGCATTACCATTGTATAATTTAAAATATCCTTTGGACTATTTTAAATTTACAATTGGTATTATACAAAAAAAAGCCGCTCAAAAAAATAGAGCGACTTTCTTTTTTTCAAATTATGAAAACAAAACGTACAAATTTAACAATATATATTTAAATAGTCAATATATTTCTAAAAAATATATATTCTTTTTTGTTTTTTTAACATAACTTGATTTATATTAAAAACTTAAAATTTATATTTATTATCATCAATCAGTTTATTAGCTATTCTTCTTCTAGCTTCTTTTATGTTAATAGGATGTATTGCGGTAAGTTTTCTTAAACCATTTTGAATCTTTTCAAATTCAATCCCATTAGCAAAAGAATTTAATGCATCCATAGCTGATTTATATACGCGAGAAGCCGCTTCATAAAGATAAACTTCACAGATATCTTTATAAACAACATATTCTTGTTCTGACTTCAACGCTTTTAATTTTTCTACTCTTAAAACGATTGATTCAGCAGCGTAAGTTTGAATAAGCATATCGGAAATACTCATCATAATTTCTTGTTCATTTCCAAATTGTTTACCGACTGCTTCATATGATTTACCTAACATTAGCAATGATGCTTTTTTTAGATTTTCAACAACGAAATGCATTTTTTCGAAATAGTCAGTTGTTGTATTTTCTTTTAAGCTTCCTAATTGTTCGTATATCGTTTTAGCCATTTCAAACACTTTAGAATCTGCTTTTTTAGCCATTTTCAAGAACATATCGCAAGCAACAAGTCTGTTAATCTCGTTCGTGCCTTCAAAAATACGATTAATACGTGAATCGCGGTAAGCTCTATCGGCAGGCATTTCTGCTGAATACCCCATACCACCGTGTATCTGAACGGTTTCATCAACAATATAATCAAGCGTTTCCGATCCTAATACTTTTAATATTGCTGCTTCCATGGCATATTCACCCAGCGCTTCTAAATACGCTTGAGGTTTTGTAAGTCCATTGGAAATATGTTTTTTAATCGTATCATCAACATTCTTACTTGTTCTATATAAAGCCGATTCGGTTACAAACTGACGAGTTACTTGTTCTGCCAATTTATATTTTATTGCTCCAAAGTTTGAAATAAGAGAACCAAATTGTTTACGTTCGTTGGCATAATTTACCGAATAGGTAACTGCTTTACGACCGGCACCCAGCACATTAGCGCCAAGTTTAATACGACCAATATGTAAAATATTTAAAGCAATACGGAACCCTTCTCCCCTTTTCCCCAGCATATTTTCAACAGGAACTTTACAATCGTTAAAAAATATTTGCACAGTAGAAGAGCCTTTTATACCCATCTTTTTTTCTTCCGGATTAAATGAAACGCCTGGAAAATTACGTTCAACAACGAAAGCACTTAATATTTTATCGTTATCCACTTTAGCAAAAACGGTAAGAACATCGGCAAAACCACCATTGGTAATCCACATTTTTTGTCCGTTTAGAATATAGTGTTTACCATCTTCCGAGAGGACTGCTTTTGTTCTTCCTGAGTTGGCATCGGAACCGGCATTAGGTTCTGTAAGACAATATGCACCAGCATATTCACCAGAAGCTAACTTAGGAATATATTTTTGTTTTAATTCTTCTGAACCGTAATACAAAATGGGTAGTGTTCCAATCCCTGTATGAGCTGAAAAAGCTACTGCATAGGAATAACCTGCGCCTAACTCGTCGGAAGCTATCATAGATGTTACAAACGACTGTCCAAAACCACCGTATTCTTCAGGAACAGATATACCTAAAAGACCTAACTCTCCTGATTTAGCAACCAAGCTTCTCATAAGTCCTTTTTCCATGCTATCGATTCTTTCCAAGTTCGGTAATACTTCTTTTTCAAGAAAATCCTGACACATACCGGAAATCATTTTTTGTTCTTCGTCGAATTCCTCAGGAATAAAAACATTTGCCGCTTTTGATTCTTTTAAAAGAAATTCACCGCCTTTTAATACATTATTTTCCATTTAATTATTATTTTAATTTAAAGGTGCAAAATTATAAGTATTTACTTAAAATACAAAACTTGATTTTAAAACTGTTTTTTTCAGTCTAAATATTCCTTTTTATCTTTACATTCTTTGCAATCGAGGCTTTTATTATACATCTTCATTGCCTGAAGACTCATCCCCATACTAGAAAATCCACCATCATGATATAGATTTTGCATAGTAACTTTACGTGTAAGATCTGAGAACAGCGTGATACAATAGTCCGCACATTCATCGGCCGTTGCATTTCCTAGTGGGGACATACGTTCGGTAAAATCGATTAAGCCATCCATTCCTTTTACGCCCTTTCCTGCTGTTGTACGAGTTGGCGATTGAGAGATGGTATTGATACGAACATTTTTTTCTATTCCGTAAATATACCCAAAACTTCGAGCAATTGACTCTAGTGTAGCTTTAGAATCAGCCATATCATTATATTCGAATAAGGTTCGCTGAGAAGCAATATAAGATAGTGCAACGACAGAACCCCATTCATTTACGGCATCCATTTTTTTAGCTACTTGCAGCATTTTGTGAAAAGAAATGGCTGAAATATCCATTGTTTTGGAAAAATTGTCGTAATCTAAATTATCATAGGGGATTTTTTTACGAACATTGGGTGACATTCCAATAGAATGTAGTAAAAAATCGACTTTACCACCCAAAAAATTCATGGATTCTTTAAAAACATTTTCTAAATCATCTACATTAGTAGCATCTGCAGGTATTACAAGCGATTTACATTTTTTCGCTAATACATCTGTTGTCCCCATTCTTAAAGCGATAGGCGTATTCGACAAAGTAAATAAAGCCCCCTCGTTAGATGCTCTTTCAGCTATTTTCCAGGCTAAAGAGTCTTCATTAAGGGCACCAAAAATAATACCCTTTTTCCCTTTTAATAAATTATACATTGTTTTAATTTTTATTTTTTAATAATACTTTGGCATTTTCAACTGCAGCTTTGCTTAGTTCATTACCACTAAGCATTTTTGCAATTTCTTCTACTCGTTCTTCCTGATTAAGATTTTTTATTCGTGTAAACGTAGTATTCTGATTTATTTCTTTATAAACCATTAAATGAGCATTTCCTTTGCTCGCAATTTGGGGTAGATGCGTAATCGTAATCACCTGCATTGTTTCCGACATTTTTTTCATGATATTCCCCACTTTATCGGCTATTTCGCCGGAAACACCTTGATCTATCTCATCGAATATGATGG
>DAOLWT010000245.1:0-3313 GCA_035421345.1 Bacteroidales bacterium | reverse complement strand
CGAAAGCATATATGTAATAGTCCAATAAATTGAACCATAACATATATGTCATCGGTATTACCATTGTAAAATTTAAAATATCCTTTGGACTATTTTAAATTTGCAATTGGTATAACAAATTATTTTTTTATCATATTTGATTAATTTGACCAATCACATTGCCAATAAGCAAGAAATAATGCTTAGCAAATTTCCAAATGCAGATTGTCACATTTTTTAAATAATTCTTCCGAAAATAAACTCAGAGCAAAGAACGAAAAAGAGAAAACATAAAATATACAATTAAAGATACGTGAAAGAGTCGCAGAATATAGAGAATAAAGAAAATTGGAGAGATGAGTACCTTAAATGGATTTGTGGTTTTGCCAATGCTTTTGGAGGAAGAATATATATTGGTGTAAATGATAAAGGCGAAGTTTTAGGACTTCCCAACACAAAAAGATTAATGGAAGATATTCCAAATAAAATTGTCAATTATTTAGGAATAGTTGTAGATATTAATCTTTTGACTTCAGAAGGAAAGGAATACATTGAGATAATTATTTCGCCTTCGAGTGTTCCAATATCGTTCAAAGGCGTTTATCATTATCGTTCAGGAACAACGAAGCAAGAATTAAAGGGAAATGCACTACATCAGTTTCTACTTAAAAGGATTGGAAATACATGGGATAATTTACCATGCGAAAGGGCAAGTGTTGACGATATTGACAGTGAGGCAATTGCTTACTTTCTTCGAAAGGCTTCTGCAACTAAACGAATTGCAGAAGATATTAAAACCGACGACCCAAGAATAATTCTCGATAATTTGGATTTACTTACGGATGATGGAAAACTTAAGAACGCTGCGATCTTGCTTTTTGGTAAAAGACCTTCCCGCTTTTTCCCATCGGTTTCGTTTAAAATTGGTCGGTTTATTGATGGCGATGACGATTTACGCTTTCAAGATATTGTTGAAGGTAACATAATTCAAATGGCCGATAAAGTGTTGGATATTTTAAACTCGAAATACCTAATATCACCCATCCAATATAAGAGATTACAGCGAATAGAAAACCTTGAAGTACCCGAAGATGCTTTACGAGAATTAATTTTTAATGCAATTATTCACAAGGACTATACCGGTTCACCCATTCAACTGAGTGTGTATAATGACAAAATGATACTTTGGAATGAAGGGAAACTTCCAGAAGGGTTCACCGTTGAAACGCTTCTGGGAAAGCACCCTTCGAGGCCTTACAATAAAAATATTGCCAATATTTTCTTTAAGGCCGGATTTATTGAGGCATGGGGGCGAGGTATTGCAAAAATTATAAACGGATTTATCCAATCTGGTTTTGCAACACCAATATTTGAAACAAATATGGGAGGCATTTTGGTAACAATAGGCAGGAAGGAAAATTTTAATGAGGGAGTAAATGAGGGAGTAAATGAGGGAGTAAATGAGGGAGTAAATATGTTATTACAATTAATAATTCAAAGCCCCGGAAAAAGAGTTCCTTTTTTTGTGGATAGTTTAAATAAACCGCAAAAAACAGTAGAAAGATGGATTAAGATTTTAAAAGATAAAAAACGAATAATATTTAAAGGGAATAGCAAAACAGGCGGATATTATGAAGAAAATCGATAATTTCAAAACACACTATTTCTAGTGCATATTTCAAAAAATACGATGTATAAACCTATTTTTTTCGTAAACTTGCAAATTCTAAAAAACCCTTTAATAGCTTACAAAAATGTAAGTGAAAGGGCGAAGCTGTGGAGTGGTAAGGGAGAAATATAAAATAAATTAAAAATAAGCTTTCGTTTCCAACGAATATTAATTATCTTTACAAACGAAAACAATCTAATCGAATGATTTCAAAATTAGTTATCGAACAGGTAGTAGAATCTCAGAAAGAGCGTCTAATGAATGTTGATACAGGATTACCCAGAAAAATGAGTGGATTCGAAAAGCTTAGCAGTCATGCATTTATTATAAGTGGGATAAGGCGTTGCGGTAAAAGTACGGTCTTGCAGCAGATTAATAATACCATGAAGACAAAAAGTATTTACCTTAACTTCGAAGACCCCCGATTAGCAGGTTTTGATATTAGTGATTTGAATAGGTTACACGAAATTGGTAAAGAGAAGATAGTAAAAACATATTTTTTCGATGAAATACAACTGGTGAATCAGTGGGAAAAATTTGTACGATTCAGGTTAGATGAAGGATACCGTATTTTTATAACCGGATCTAATGCTGCCATGCTAAGTAAAGAATTGGGTAGCAGACTAACAGGAAGACATGTATCTAAAGAGTTATTCCCGTTTTCATATAACGAATTTATTACTTTCGCAAAACAGAAAAAAGGGAAATCTTCATTGATGAAATATCTATATGGCGGAGGCTTCCCGGAATATTTAAAAACCGAACAGCAGGATATATTAATGCAATTATTTAATGATATCATTATGCGGGATATTGCAATCCGTTACAACATAAAAAATGCTACATTGCTTCAACAAATTGCTGTTTGGCTTGTAACGAATACAGGTAAACTGGTTAGCGGAAACAGTCTGAAAAAAATATTTGGGATTAAGTCTTCATCAACAGTAATGGAGTACCTGTCATATTTTACTGATGCCTACCTGTTTTTCTTTGTTAGTAAATTTAGTTATTCGCACAAAGTACAGGCTGTGAATCCCAAAAAAGTGTATTGTATTGACAATGGATTCATAAATGCCAATTCCGTTTCGTTCAGCAACGACTCAGGGAGGATGCTCGAAAACCTCGTTTTTCTTGAACTGAGAAGAAGAAATTATGACGTATTTTATTTCAATGAAAGTAAAGAATGCGACTTTGTCGTGTTTGAAAAAGGCAAAATAAAATCTGTGCTTCAGGTATGTTTTCAACTTGATGAAGATAATATGGATAGAGAAGTTAGTGCGCTTATTGAAGCAATGGATTATTTTAATTTAAAAACAGCAAAAATCATTACTGTCAATCAGAAAGATTCACTCAATTTATCTGGGCGAAGTATTGTTGTTGAACCTTTTTATGAATGGATTGATTGATTTACTTTTTTTGATCCCAAAATTTGTGATACAACTCATAGCTCATGAATCACCTGTAATTAATGGTGATGGTACAGTAAGCCGCGACTTCACGTATATCGACAATGTATACCGATACGGAAATGATTTATTTATAACTTATTTTATTTTAAAGGTATTCATGAGCTCACAAGTTCGGTTGCAAAAATTTCCTATCCGCGACAATTCGGGATAAATCGGCATAACAGAATCTAAGCACATTTTGCTTATTTCGACAATG
>DAOLWT010000244.1:0-3391 GCA_035421345.1 Bacteroidales bacterium | reverse complement strand
AATTTTATTCACGCTTACCCTGTCCTCGCCGATTCGTCTGGCTTTCGCGCATTTATTGAATATTTGGCATTTTTATTTTACGAGATGTTATACTTTTCAGATTTTATGTTTTGTTTTTAGTTTTGTATTCTTATCACCAATTCCGATTTCTACTCCGTGAACCTCCATTTTTTCTCAATTTTACCTCTGTGGTAAAAATATATTTAATGTCTCCTTGAGGTTTCAAATTCGTATTTTACAACGCTGAATTATCTTTATTTCCTTTATACCTTATTCCCTTATAATACCGAAAGCATATATGTAATGGTCCAATAAATGAACCATAACATATATGTCATCGGTATAACCATTGTAAAAATTTAAAATATCCGTTGGACTATTTTAAATTTACAATTGGTATAACTTCTGACTTCATTTTTAATTAATTTCAATTACTTTTGTAATAATGGAAAATTCAATGGAAATAATAAATAAATATTTTTCGTTAAACAAAGAACAGATATTTCAATTTGCCTCACTTCAGCAGATTTATGGTGAATGGAATGCTAAAATAAATGTTATTTCTCGTAAAGATATCGACTCCTTATACGAACGACATGTTTTACATTCGTTAGCCATTGCGAAAGTAATCCGGTTTAAAGAAAATACATCCATTTTAGATGTAGGTACCGGTGGCGGATTCCCTGGTATTCCGCTTGCTATTTTATTTCCAGAATGTTCGTTTTTATTAACAGATTCCATTGGTAAAAAAATAAATGTTGTAAATGAAGTAATAACCGAATTAAATTTAAATAATGTAAAAGCAATTAAGTCAAGGGCAGAAGAAGTCGAACGCACATTCGATTTTGTTGTTAGTAGAGCTGTTACCAGTTTAAACGAAATGACAAGTTGGGTAGGGAATAAAATTAATACTGCTGGTTTTAATGAAATACCCAATGGGATATTATATTTAAAAGGAGGCGATTTAACCGAAGAGTTGAAAGAACTAGATATAAAGTTTAACAAAAAATTTAAAACGAATATTTTTGACTTAAAAGAATTTTTTTCGGAAGAATTTTTTGTAACAAAAAAGCTAATTCATATTTTTAAATAAAAATAAATATGCGTTTTATGTTTTGTTTAGAAATAATCTTTGTTTTATTCGTTCTTTTTATTTTAATTAGCAAAACAAAATATTTCAGGCAAAATAGTAATGTAAGTTTAATAAATGGAATTAGGTTATTTTAAAAAGAAACAAATATTAAAAAATAAAAATTTACTCGATTTAACTCCCATTTGCATTGTAGCGTTTAAAGAAGGAGACGATAAAATAATAACTTTACATGCTCCACGATTTAAAAAAAATTGGATAAGTAATTTATTAGCAGGAAATAAAGAAGGTGTTGCCTTTATTAAGCTCGATAATTTTGGAACGTCGACTTGGCTTCTGATTGATGGAGAAAGAAATATACACCAAATTGCAAATGAGTTAGTTAGAGTTTATGGTGAACAAATTAATCCGGTTTATGAGCGATTAGCCACTTATTTTTCGCAACTATATAAAAATAAATATATTACATTTAAAGAATTATTAAAAAAGGAGAATTAATTATGAGTAACATACTAGCTTCGTTGCAACCGGCAACATTATGGAATCATTTCGAACGCATTTGCGCAATTCCTCATCCTTCTAAATATGAAGAAAAACTAAGAGAGCATATTGTAGCTTGGGCGAAATCGAAAGGTCTTGAAAACGTAATAGATGAAGTTGGAAACGTGATTATACGTAAACCGGCAACCAAAGGAATGGAAAACCGGAAAGGGATTGTTTTACAGGCACATTTGGATATGGTGCCTCAAAAAAACAACGATACCAATCACGATTTTGAAAAAGACCCTATCCGTCCTAGAATTGAAGGAGAATGGGTTAAAGCAACAGGGACAACATTAGGTGCCGACAATGGCATTGGATTAGCTGCTGCAATGGCCGTATTGGAATCAACAGACTTAGTTCACGGTCAGGTAGAAGCCTTATTTACAGTTGACGAAGAAACTGGCATGACAGGTGCTTTCGGACTAAAACCGGGTTTGTTAACCGGCGATATTTTAATGAATCTCGATTCTGAGGATGAAGGAGAGCTATTTGTAGGATGTGCCGGAGGTACCAATGCAAATATGACTTTTAAATATGCCGACGAAAGTGTTCCTGAAGGGGTAGAAGCATTTAAACTATATGTAGGTGGTTTAAAAGGAGGGCATTCCGGTGTTGATATTGCACTCGAAAGAGGAAATTCAAATAAAATATTGAATAGAATACTTTGGAATGCTCACAAAATGTTTGAATTACGAATTTCTTCCATCGATGGAGGAACTTTACGTAATGCAATACCTCGCGAATCGTTTGCCGTGGTTGTTCTTCCAAAAGCCAAAGTAGCTGCTTTTAAAAATTATGTTTCCGAATTCCTGCCTATTATTGTTAATGAGTATAAAGGAGTTGAAACAGATATAAAAATAACATTAGAACCGGTTGCTGTTCCTAAAACTATTATCGACCTTAGAACCACCTTTAATTTCTTAAATGCTGTTTATGCTACTCCTAATGGTGTTATAAGAATGAGTCAGGATATGAAAGGACTAGTAGAAACGTCCACTAATTTAGCGATTGTGAAGTCAGAAAATAACGAAATTAAAGTTCAGTGTTTGCTTCGTAGCTCGGTCGATTCAGCGAAACAGAATTTAGAAGAAATGGTGGAAAGCGTGTATAATTTAGCCGGCGCTGAAAGTATATTCGATGGACAATATCCGGGATGGAAACCCAATATGGATTCTCCTATTTTAAAAGAAATGCTCAATGCCTATGAAAAACAATTTGGTAATAAACCCAAAATTGCTGCAATACATGCAGGATTGGAATGTGGTTTACTAGGAGGCGTTTACAAAAATTGGGATATGATTTCTTTTGGACCTACCATCCGTTTCCCTCATTCTCCGGATGAAAAAATTAATATTGCTTCCGTGAAGAAATTTTGGGATTTCTTGGTAGAAACATTGAAAAATGCACCTAAAAAATAAAAATAAAGTAATTTTTATAAAATAAATTTGGCGAAAAATAAAAAAGAATTATCTTTGCACCCTTAAATAGAATTAGCGATGAAAAGAACATTTCAACCATCACAGAGAAAAAGAAGAAACAAACATGGTTTTCGGGAACGTATGGCAACAGCAAACGGTCGTAAAGTATTATCATCTCGTAGAGCTGCAGGAAGAAAGAAACTTACTGTTTCTGACGAAAAATTACATAAAAGATAATTTTTAACATATTTACTATTTTATAGGGGAGGCTTTTTATAAGCTTCCCTTTTTAATTTTAAAAAAAATAGCCGGGAGCTAGGGTAGGAGGAAATATTTCTTA
>DAOLWT010000243.1:0-3413 GCA_035421345.1 Bacteroidales bacterium | reverse complement strand
ATGTTATTTACAATTTATTGGACTATTACATATATGCTTTCGGTATTACTACACAGGTAGTACAGTTGATTTAGAATTGCGCTTATTCCAACATCAAACTGGTGAAGGAGCAAATCACACAAAAAAACGACTTCCTGTAAAATTAGTTTATTATGAAGAATATCAACGAATTGATGAAGCATTTTATAGAGAAAAACAAGTACAGGTCTGGAGCAGAAAAAAGAAAGAGGCATTAATAGAAAACCGCCAGGAAGATTTGCCGTTGCTTTCAAAGAATTACACACAATATCCAAATGGAATGGTGGTTTCGACATCTTCAGATATGGTGGTTTCGACAAGCTCAAACACCGGAGTCGCAGTTTATGAGGCTCTACCGGTGCCTGAGACTTTACCGGCGCCTGAGCCTGTCGAAGGCACCGCTAACGAAATTTAAAATAGTCCAACGGATATTTTAAATTTACCAATGGTAATGCCTATAACATAGATGTTATTTACAATTTATTGGACTATTACATCAACAAAAAACAAATCTTTTATTTTCAATTTTACAAAAATATATGTTCCTTTGATTTTTAATAAATACTTCATTATGAATCGTAAAATTTTATCTTTTTTATTCTTTTTTTCTTTGCTCTCTGTATCTATTTCTGCACAAAACAGCAAATACTGGGTGTTTTTAAGCAATAAGAAAGATTGTTCGTTTAATCCCTATGAATATTTTGATAAGAAAACAATAGATAGAAGAATTCAATACCATATCCCTTTAATGGATTCAACCGATTTTCCTTTAAATTCAGCTTATGAACAGTCCATTTTAAATGGAGTAGATTCGGTTTCGTATTCCAGTAGATGGTTTAATGCAATTGCTGTTTATGCTACAGAAACCCAGATAGAACAAATAAAACAATTCCCTTTTGTTTCTTCTATCGAAAAAATGGAACTTCAAATAGCTTATTTAGAAAATACAAGCTATGTATGGGATACCATTATTTCGCCCGATTTAATGGGAACTCTCCTTAATCAAACAAAACGAATGGGAGGCGATCTTTTTCAGGAAAAAGAAATTGATGGCAAAGGAATTCGTATAGCCATATTTGACGGGGGTTTCCCAACAGTAGATGTTAATCCGGCATTCGAACATATACGAAAAGAAGGAAGAATTATTAAAACGTGGGATTTTACTAAGAAAAATGAATTTGTTTATGATTATATCTCGCATGGAACAATGGTTATGTCGTGTATTGGTGGTATTATGAACGGAGAAAAAATTGGTTTGGCTACCGGCGCCGAATTCCTATTAGCCCGAACAGAAGTAAAAAGTGAACCTTTTTCCGAAGAAGAAAATTGGCTTGCCGCCGTAGAATGGGCCGATAAAAACGGAGCCGATATAATTAATAGCTCTTTAGGATATACCTATCATCGTTATTTCCCAAATCAAATGGACGGGAAAACATCTCTCGTTGCCAAAGCTGCAAATATGGCGGCACGTAAAGGAATGCTGGTGGTTAATGCTGCCGGAAACGATGGCGACAATAATTGGAAAATTGTGGGAACTCCCGCCGATGCAGATAGTGTGCTTTCTGTAGGAGGGATAAGCCCCGACTCCGATATTCATACCTCTTTTAGTTCCTTCGGCCCTACCTGGGATAAAAGAATGAAACCAAATGTTTGTGCCTACGGTCATGTTGCGGCTGCCGGAAAAAACAAAATAGTTTCAACTCAAGGAACATCTTTCGCAAGTCCTTTAGTGGCAGGATTTACAGCCTGTGCGTGGCAATTAAAAAGAGAGTTAAATAATATGCAACTTTTTGAAAATATTCAAAAGTCGGCCGATTTATACCCCTACTTTGACTATGCACACGGCTATGGAGTGCCTCAGGCAAGTTATTTTATCTCAGGTCCGCAAGATTCATTATTACAAACAAAAACATTCGATTTTGTGAATGAAAATGATGTTCTTAAAGTTGTAGTACGTCAGGAGTTTATAAATCAAAAGGTAAAAGGTTCAAAAGGCTATTTATATTATCATATTCAAAATGCCGATGGAACCTTAAAGGAATATAATGTAATTGAAGTAAACCAAGAAGAAGTGATTACTTTATCGGTAAATGATTTTGAAATTGGAAGTAAACTTAATGTACATTTAGGAGGATATACAGCTACCTATATTTTTTAATTATGCTAAAATATTTTTTTATGAAAAAAATACTTATTACTTTTTTTCTTTTTATATCAACTTATATTTGTTTTTCACAAACTGTTTTACTTCATCAGGAAGTGAAAGACACTACGTTAGGTAAACGAGGTCCGAATTTAAAAAACTTTGGTCATTTTTATTTTGGTATTGGATTTATAATGGGAGAGCCCGAAAATAAAGGAGCAGAAATAAATTATGGTTTTTCAAAAAATATCCTCGTTGGATATCGTTACAAGCTTAAGTTAAACCAAGTTTTAGCTATTGGTTTTGACATGGATTATAACGCTTCTTCATTTTTTATTAAACAACATCCGCTAAAAACGATTCCCGACACACTACTTCATGATATAGAAAAAATAAACTTTGGAAATGTGGGCTTAAACGGATATATCCGCTTTAACTATGGCAAAAGAGGAAATAGGATTGGGAATTTTATTGATTTAGGTGCTTATGGCAACTATGTTTTCTCTGCCCGTCATTTTACCAAAGACGAAAACCAGCAAGGGAATATTGTTAAAACAACAACTTCTCATCTTGGCTACTATAATAAAACAAATTATGGTTTATTAATGCGTATTGGTTTTAACCGCTATGTATTATTTGGGAATTATCGTTGGTCTAATCATTTTAAAGATTCTTATCTTTACCCAGAACTACCACGTTATACTGTTGGATTTCAAATAGGATTTCACAAATAAAGAAAAGAAAATAAAGCGCGTATTTATAACTGCTCCCCTATTTCTTTTAATTTAGATGCCAGTGCATTAACAAAATTTTGTAGCGGGTTTTTTGCTAGCATTTCCATCATAGTACTTAATTCAGCTTGAAAAACAATTTGAACTGTTGAATTATTCGTACTGTTTTCATTAATCAAGCATATTAAGTTAAACATAAAAGGAGCTTTGTCTCCGGGAATAATAACAATTTTAGAATAAGGTATTTTTTCAGAAATAGAAAGCGACAAATCTGTCATTCCTTTAATAGTAAACGAACAGTTAGTTTCTGTTGAATTCCAATTTATAACTTGTTCGGGCATCAGCTTCTCAAAGTTATTCATATTACTTAAAAAAGTAAATACTTTTTGATTGGAGTTCTTAACTTCTACAATATGACTTTCCAATTTTACCATTAAAAAAAATTAAATATAGATGTAAAAATGTTTTATACCAATTGTAAATTTAAAATAGTCCAACGGATATTTTAAATTTTACAATGG
>DAOLWT010000242.1:0-3418 GCA_035421345.1 Bacteroidales bacterium | reverse complement strand
GACATATATGTTATGGTTCATTTATTGGACCATTACATATATGCTTTCGGTATTATTAGAAAGTAAAAAATGAATGTTTCTAGCTATAATTATTGGTAATCACATTAAAAAATCGTTTTTTTGCAAAAAATATCGCACCATGGATCATTTTAGAAGAACAAAAATAAAGGATTTACTAAAGAATCCGGAATTAAAAGGAATTGGAAATCAGGTTACCGTCAAAGGATGGGTAAGAACCAAAAGAGGAAATAAAAATGTGGCTTTTATTGCATTAAATGACGGCTCCATAATTCATAGTATTCAACTGGTTGTAGATGTTCAAAAGTTTGATGAGAATACCATGAAGCTAATTACCACCGGTTCATGTATTGGTGCTACAGGCGTTTTAGTTGAATCGCCTGCGAGCGGACAAAAAGTAGAAATTAATGTGAGCCATTTAGAAGTTTTTGGTACTGCCGATGCAGAAACATATCCTTTGCAAAAAAAAGGACATACGCTAGAGTTCTTAAGAGAAATAGCTCATTTAAGGCCTCGTACCAATACCTTTGGTGCTATATTACGTATTCGTCATGCCATGGCTTTTGCAGTTCATAAATATTTTAACGATAACGGATTTTATTATTTACATACCCCCATTATTACTGGATCCGATTGCGAAGGAGCAGGAGCCATGTTTCATGTAACTACCTTCGATTTAAATCAAATTCCCAGAACACCTGAAAATGTTATCGATTATTCGAAAGATTTTTTCGGAAAAGAAACTGCCTTAACCGTTTCCGGACAGCTAGAAGGAGAATTAGGCGCGTTAGCACTTTCTTTAATTTATACATTCGGACCTACCTTTCGTGCTGAGAACTCAAATACACCGCGTCATTTAGCTGAATTTTGGATGATAGAACCCGAAATGGCTTTTTATGAAATTGAAGACAACATGGATTTGGCAGAGGATTTTCTGAAATATTTGGTGCGATATGCACTCGAAAATTGTTTCGATGATCTCGAGTTTTTAAATAATATGTACGATAAAGAGCTAATAGATCGCTTGAAGTTTATTACCGATAATACATTCGAAAGATTAACCTATACCCAAGCGGTAGATATTCTCGAAAAATCGAATCAAAAGTTTGAATTTCCTACCTCATGGGGAAGCGATTTGCAAGCAGAACATGAAAGATATTTGGTGGAGAAACATTTTAAAAAACCGGTTATTCTTACAGACTATCCCAAAGATATTAAAGCCTTTTATATGAAACAAAATGATGATGGGAAAACAGTTCGTGGAATGGATGTGTTATTTCCCAGAATAGGCGAAATTATTGGCGGTTCGCAGAGAGAAGAAAATTATGATAAGTTATTGAATCGAATACAAGAAATGAAAATTCCACAAAAAGATATGTGGTGGTATTTGGAAACACGTAAATTCGGAAGTGCACCACATAGTGGATTTGGATTGGGATTTGAACGATTAATATTGTTTGTTACCGGAATGGCTAATATTAGAGATGTTATTCCATTCCCACGAACTCCTCAGAATGCTGATTTTTAAAAGAGAAATACATTCCTTGATTGATTTTAATTCTAATTTTAACTAAATTGCATTAAAAATAAAGAATAATTACCATTATGCTTAATCAAAAATTACAACAGAAACAACTTCAAAAGTTATCTCCTCAACAGATACAGCTTATGAAACTGTTGCAGGTTCCAACTGTTGCACTAGAACAACGTATTAAGCAAGAAATAGAAGAGAACCCCGCATTAGAAGAAGGTCCGGAGGAAGATGATAATCCGGATACTGCCGATGAATTGAATGAAGATATAACTTCTGATTTCGATGAAGAGGAACAAGATGAAACGAAAAGAAATGAGGAAGATGAATTTGCGTTTGATGATTATGTAGAAGATGATGAAATCCCTTTATATAAGCTGGTAGCCAATAATACAAGTATCGACGACGAGAAAAAAGATATCCCATTTTCGGTGGGGGCTTCCTATCAAGAACAACTCCTTTCTCAGCTTGGATTAAGAGTATTAGATGACAGAAAATATCAAATTGCATCTCAGATTATTGGAAATTTAGACGATTCCGGATATTTACAACGAGAATTAAGTGCAATGGTCGATGATTTAGCTTTTTCTTCTAATATAAAAACAAATATTAATGAGTTAAAAGAGCTATTAAATATTATTCAAGAATTCGACCCTCCCGGTATTGGTGCCCGAAATCTTCAGGAGTGTTTATTAATTCAACTTAAAAGAAAAGAACCTCAAACGGTTTATATAAAAACAGCTATTTTAATTTTAGAAAAATATTTCGACGATTTTACTAAAAAACATTACGATAAAATTTCCAAAAAAATGGAAATTTCAGATGAAAATTTAAAAAATGCGGTTAATGAAATACTAAAATTAAATCCAAAACCAGGCAATAGTTTTAATGAAAATTCTAGAATACAGCAATATATTGTTCCTGATTATATTATTACCAATAATAATGGGATGTTAGAATTGTTCCTTAATTCTAAAAATGCACCTGATCTTCGTGTAAGTAAGTCGTATAACGAAATGTTGGTATCGTATTCTAACAATAAGAATAAAATGAATGAGCAAAAAGAAGCAGTCCTTTTTGTGAAACAAAAAATAGATTCAGCTAAATGGTTTATTGATGCTATTAAACAACGCCAGGATACATTATATAAAACCATGTATTCAATAATGGAATATCAAAAAGAATATTTTTTAGAAGGGGATGAAACTCTTTTAAAACCAATGATATTAAAAGATATTGCAGAAAAAATAAACTTAGATATAAGTACTATTTCCAGGGTTGCTAACAGTAAATATGTGCAAACTCCTTATGGTACATTCCCTTTAAAAAGTTTCTTTTCCGAATCAATGTCAACCGATAGCGGAGAAGAAGTTTCAACCCGAGAAGTAAAGAAAATTTTACAAGATTGTATCGATTCAGAAAATAAGAAAAAACCACTTACCGATGATGAGCTGGCTAAAATATTAAAAGAAAAAGGGTATAATATTGCTCGACGTACCATTGCTAAATACAGAGAACAGCTCAATATTGCCGTAGCCAGAATGAGAAAAGAGATTTAACCCTAGAAAAAAACACATGGAAACACGATTTGCAAAAATAGTTTCATATCTATTTCACCCTATTTTTTTACCTTTCTATTGTTTATTACTTCTTTTTTATTTACAACCGTATTTTACTTTTCAGCTTGTTTTAAACGCACGAATTTTGCTTATGTTTTTTGTGTTTGGCACAACCATCGTATTCCCTTTACTTATTACATTCCTCATGTTAAGACAAGGATATATACAGAGTATTTATATGGATACACGTCAGGAGCGAAAATACCCTTATTTAATTACTGCAATTTTTTATATACTCACCTATAATATG
>DAOLWT010000241.1:0-3429 GCA_035421345.1 Bacteroidales bacterium | reverse complement strand
TCCAACGGATATTTTAAATTATACAATGGTAATGCCGATGACAAATATGTTATAGTACAATTTATTGGACTACTACATATTTGCAATCGGTATTAATCTTATTATCTTTGCAATCCTTTAATAATTACGTATGATTTCAATTAACAATTTATCTATTCATTTTACCGGAACATCTTTGTTCGATGATGTTTCTTTCGTTGTTGGCGACAGAGACCGTATAGGGCTGGTAGGGAAAAACGGAGCCGGAAAAACAACGCTCATGCGTATTATTGCCGGTATGCAGGAGCCGGAAACCGGAACAGTTATAATTCCAGCCGATACAACCATTGGGTTTTTGCCTCAGGAAATCACTTTTATTAATTCCGGAAAAAACGTGTTAAATGAAGCAATGACTGCTTTTAACGAAGCTATTAAGATAGAAGAAAAGATTAAAAAAACAACAGCAGAAATAGCTTCCCGAACCGACTACGAATCGGAAGAATATTATAAATTATTGCATCGATTAACCGATGCCAACGAACGTTTTCTTTTGCTTGGCGGACATAACATGCAAGGGGAAACCGAAAAAATTTTAATCGGACTCGGATTTTCACATACCGATTTTTCCAGACAAGTTTCGGAATTTAGCGGTGGATGGCAAATGCGTTTGGAACTAGCTAAAATATTACTTCAAAAACCAAATGTAATTCTACTCGATGAGCCAACTAATCATTTGGATATTGAGTCTATTCAATGGCTGGAAGATTTTTTAATTAATTATTATGGTGCTATCATACTCGTTTCACATGATCGTACTTTTTTAGATAATGTTACACAACGAACCGTTGAAATATCGCTCGGTAAAATTTACGATTATAAAGCTTCTTATACTCGATACGAGCAAATGCGCATAGAACGTATTGAACATCAAATGGCGGCTTATAACAACCAACAAAAAATAATAGCCGACAACGAAAAATTTATTAATCGTTTCCGATATCAAGCTACTAAAGCTCGTCAGGTACAATCACGAATAAAACTTCTCGACAAAATAGATCGTATTGAAATAGATGAAAAAGATACTTCTTCTATCTTTTTTAAATTTCCTCCTGCTCCACATGCCGGAAAAGTAATAATTGAAGCACATCATCTTTCCAAAAATTACGGCAACCGCAGTATTTTAAAAGACCTTAATTTTATGATTAATAAAGGTGAGCGAATTGCTTTTATTGGTAAAAATGGAGAAGGGAAAACAACACTTTCACGCATTATTGTTGGCAATTTGGAATATACCGGAGAAATGAAACCGGGACATAATGTAAGTATTGGATATTATGCACAAAATCAGTCGGAACTTTTAAATCCGGATAAAACGGTATTAGAAACGATAGATGATGCTGCAACCGGCGAAATAAGAACAAAAATAAGGTCTATTCTAGGTTCCTTTTTATTCGGACAAGACGATATTGATAAAAAAGTAAAAGTATTATCGGGGGGAGAAAAATCGAGACTTGCACTGGCAAAATTAATTTTAAGTCCGGTGAATTTTCTAGTACTCGATGAACCTACCAACCATTTAGATATGCGTTCGAAAGATATATTAAAAAAAGCCTTGTTAAATTATGATGGCACCTTACTTATTGTATCACATGATCGTTATTTCTTACATGGCTTAGTTACCCGTATTTTTGAATTTAAACATCAATCCATTCGTGAATATTTAGGTGATATTTATGATTTCCTGAAATCAAGGAAAATGGAATCGTTGCATGAACTCAATATAAATAAAAAGAAAGTACTTCAAAAAGAAAAAAAACCAGAAAATGATATCCATTTAAAAAATAGGGAACAAAAAAAACAATTTGAAAAAGAAGTACGCCAGATTAAAAGCCTAATTGAAAAATCGGAACAAGAAATTTCTACCCTTGAAACAGAAGTAAAAAAAACCGACGAAATGTTGGTCAACCCAGAGACATACAAATCGGTTATGGCTGATAAAGAATTTTATGCTAATTATGAAAAAGTAAAACTTCGTTTACAAAACGAGATTAAAAACTGGGAACAACTTAACGAACAATTAGAAAAAAAAGAAAAAGATTCTTAGGAAAAAATACGTTGATTCATTTTCACGAAACAATGCTATCTTTGAGTATTAATGAAAGAACTCAAGCTCCATATTAAACCTTTAAAAGAATGGATTTCGATCGGGAAAACCCCTCTTATTATTAGTGGTCCCTGTAGCGCCGAAAGTAGCGAGCAATTATTAAAAACTGCACAGGCACTAAAGCAAACAGGATTTGTAAAAATTTTTCGTTCCGGATTATGGAAGCCAAGAACTCGTCCGGATTTATTTGAAGGTGTTGGAGAAAAAGGGCTTAAATGGGTAAAGAACGTTAAAGAAAAAACGGAGCTATTAACTTGTGTTGAGGTGGCTACCCCTAAACATGTTGATTTATGTGTAAATGCAGGTGTCGATATTTTGTGGATAGGTGCTCGTACTACCGCAAATCCATTTTCAATACAGGAAATAGCAGATGCTTTAAAAGGGAAAGATATTCCGGTAATGATTAAAAACCCTATTAATCCTGATTTAAAATTATGGATAGGGGCTATTGAAAGAATTAATAAAGCCGGTATAAAGAAGATAATAGCCATCCATCGCGGATTTAATTCGTATGATAGTACCCCGTATAGAAATGCTCCTATTTGGGAAATTCCGATTGAATTAATGCGTATTTGCCCTAAACTTCCTGTAATTTGCGATCCTAGCCATATAGCAGGAAATACCTATCTATTAGGACAAATAGCACAAAAAGCACTGGATTTGGAAATGGACGGATTCATGATTGAAAGTCATTATAACCCTAAACAGGCATTATCCGATAAAGAGCAACAAATTACGCCTGCCGAACTTTCAAAATTGGTTAAAAAACTGATTATCCGTAAGCACTCCACAAATGATAAAGAACTTATTAACAAACTGGAAGAATTACGTTTTGAAATAGATAAAATTGATGTAAAGCTAATTCAATTTTTATCAAAAAGAATGAAGCTCGTTGAACAGATTGGTTATTACAAAAAAGAAAATAATATTACTATTCTTCAATTAAAGAGATGGAATAGCATTATAAAAGAAAGTCTGACAATGGGCGAAAAACTAGGATTAAAAAAAGAATTTTTATTAAAATTTTTACATGCCATTCACGAAGAATCCATTCAAAAACAAACCGATATTTTTAAAAATAAAATTTAAACCTTCCTTTTATAATTATTTGATTTTTAAATTTTTATATCATTTTATATTTCGACATAAAATATATTTTTAATTATAAATTATATAATTTCTTCGACTTATTACAAACTTTCTACTTTTAACTTAAATTGCTATATTTAAATTACCTAACTTTTCTCTAAAAATTATACACGACAAAAAAAAGTGAAAACTATTGC
>DAOLWT010000240.1:0-3436 GCA_035421345.1 Bacteroidales bacterium | reverse complement strand
ATTATCAGTGAGTTAGGAATGAGTTAGATAGATTGTAAATTTAAAATAGTCCAACGGATATTTTAAATTATACAATGGTAATGCCGATGACATAGATGTTATTTACAATTTATTGGACTATTACATATATGCAATCGGTATTAAAGCAACTCCTGTATAATTTTCTCTGTTGAAATGCCTTCTGCATCTGCTTTATAATTTCGTATAATACGGTGTCTTAAAACTGAAACAGCAACGGCTTGAACATCCTCTATATCGGGTGCAAATTTTCCGTTGATGGCTGCATGGGCTTTTGCACCAATAATGAAGTATTGTGAAGCACGCGGACCAGCACCCCACGATAAGTATTCATTTGCCCAGGGATGCGCATTGGGCGTATTCGGACGTGTTTTAACAGCTAAATTCACTGCATATTGAAGGACTTGTTCTGTAACCGGAATTTTATTTAACACGGATTGGAAAAACAGTATTTCCTCTTGACTTAACACCACTTTTATGTCTGATTCTTTACCAGACGTAGTACTTCTAACGATTTCTTTTTCTTCTTCTAAAGAAGGATAATCAAGCCAAACATTAAACATAAATCGGTCTAACTGTGCTTCTGGAAGAGGGTATGTTCCTTCTTGTTCAATGGGATTTTGGGTAGCCAGCACAAAAAAAGGTTCTTCCAATTTAAACGTATTTCCAGCGGTTGTAACTGCTTTTTCCTGCATAGCTTCTAAAAGAGCCGATTGTGTTTTAGGAGGGGTACGGTTAATTTCATCTGCCAAAATAACATTGGCAAAAATAGGACCTTTAATAAATTTAAATTTTCTTGATTCGTCAATAATTTCGGTACCAATAATATCCGAAGGCATTAAATCGGGGGTAAACTGAATACGACTGTATGCAAGTCCTAATGCTTTGGAAAGACTATTCACCATTAATGTTTTAGCTAAGCCCGGCACTCCTACTAAAAGGCAATGCCCTTTGCTAAAAATACAAATAATAAGATTTTTTACAATTTCATCCTGACCTACAATTGCTTTTGCAACTTCATTTTTAAGTAGCTTATATTTTTCCGTTAAAGCTTGAATAGCTTCTACATCTGATTTATAATTCATTATTTATAAATTTTGCCATTGATAGGTGAATTTACATTTCTTATAGCTTTCGTCAATACGAATATATGTTTTAGCTGCTTTTTTTTGTATCCACTCTTCAATAACTTTAATTTTCTTTTTCGATAAGGCAGCGGTTTGAATAAAGTCGTAATCCTCTTTTAAGTTAGCCACATGAGGTTCTGTTCTCGACTTCAAATAAATAATCCGATATGCTTGCTTTCCTTCATCGGTTGTCATAGGTACCGGTTTAGAAATTTCTCCGACTTTAAGTTTATCTACCACAAAAAACAAGGAGGCTTCTAGTTGTTCCGGTTGAAATTTGGAAGTTCCTGCTTCTGTATTTATTAACAAACCACCATTAACGCCGGTTGGATCATCGGAATATTTTAAAGCTGCTATTTCAAAAGTAATTGAATCCGACATTATTTTTTCATAAATACTATCGAGCGAAAGTTTGGCTTTTAACAAATCTTCTGTAGCTACTTTACTTTGAATTAAGATATGCCTTACATTAATTGACTCCCCTCTTCTTTCAATCAGTTTAATAATATGATATCCAAACTTAGAAAGCACTACAGGAGATATTTCCCCTTCTTTCAGCTTATACGCAGCGGCTTCGAAAACGGGATCTAAATCCCCTCTTTCTGTAAATCCGAGCTCGCCCCCTTTCGATGCGGTTCCAATATCTTCCGAATAAAGAACAGCTAGCGTAGCAAAATCTTCTCCTTTTAAAATACGTTCGCGAATGGCGGTTAACTTATCTTTCGATTTTTGTTTCTCCGCTTCACTAACAACCGGATTTTTTACTATTTGTGCTATTTCAAGTACCGAGCTTATCGTAGGAATACTATCTTTAGGCATTGTTTTAAAAAACACGTTCACTTCTGAAGGAGTAATTTTAACATTTTCTGTTATTTTATTTTCCATTGTTTGCTGTAACAACTGGTTTTTAATAAGCGTTCTAAAGTCTTCTTTAATTTCTAAGATTGATTTGTTATAATATTTTTCAAGTTCAGCATCTCCCCCAATTTGTTTTGAAAAATATTTTATTCTTCGTGTTAAATCTGCTTCTACCTGTGTTTCTGACACGGTAACACTATCTATTTCAGCTTGGTTTAACAGCAGTTTTTGAAATAACATATCTTCTAAAAGCATACATTTTAAACTGCTATCTCCTTTTTTATATCCTTGTAAAATATATTGGGAATATTGATTTTCAATATCCGACATTAAGATACTTTTGTTTCCAACGACCCCAACAACTTGATCGATATAATTATTTTGGGAATATAAAAAACTTATTCCTGATTGCAATAGTAGCGCAATTATGATGATACGTATTTTCATGCGATTATTATTTATAAATTTCAAAATCATTTTTCTTCAACGCTTCTTTAAATAAATTATTTTGCATTTCTTCAATTAATGTTAATTTTCGTTTATTTAACACTATTTTCTTTATATTTTCTTTTTCAAAACTAAGTGGGGAAATGCTTTCTTTAATTTTAAATTCTTTTATATTTACATAATATGCAAAATTAGAATCTTGCATTTCAATAAACCTATTATTCTTTAAATAATCTTCTTGGTTATATGTTTTAATAGGAATTTCTTTTAATAAATCTTTAAAATAAAGCCAAATAGAATCGTTTAAATAAAAATTAGATGCATATTTTCTACAATGGTCTTCTAATATTTTTTTGGCATTTTCTTTTGCAGATTTGTAATTATTTTTAACTACTTCTTTTAATTTAGATTCCACCGGCATTTTCACATACCATACTTTAACAATATTATCTTTTAAGAGGAATTCCGTTTTGTTACTATCGTAATATTGTATTATTTCTTCTTTTGTAACAGTGGTATCGAGCCGTTGATTGATATATTCTTTTTCGTAGGTATATTGAATTAAGGAATTCTTATAATTTTCTAATAAACGATCGAAATCCTTTTGAGCAGAAGTTAAATTTTTATCGGCATGCCGAATAATCACTTTTTGTTTAATCCAATTGTTAATATAGGCTTTAACAATAGCGAGGCTATCGTTTGCAGAAGCTTCTTCTGGAACAATACCCAGTAAATCGGAGACATATAGATATTCATCAAAAACCCTCGCTACAGCCTTTGTATTATGGTCGGCTTTTTTGTTGCAGGAAAGTATTAAAATAACGAAAACTAAGATCCAACTTCTTTTCAACGATTTCTATATTAGCAGTTTTTATATTCCACTATAATTTTTAGTGGAAAATAAAACCCATTTTATTCAATAGAAGATAAAACTTCTTTATTTATTTCAACAGTATATTTTGCTTTTAATTCTTCCAGCTATTTTT
>DAOLWT010000239.1:0-3459 GCA_035421345.1 Bacteroidales bacterium | reverse complement strand
ATTGTATAATTTAAAATATCCGTTGGACTATTTTAAATTTACAATTGGTATAATAGAATTATCTCTTTACGATATTATCGAAAGACGTTGATAGTAGGGAAAATAATTAAATGAAAATAAACTTTTTATTAATAATCACGATGCATCATTTGGTCGGCAAAATTTTTTAATTTTATCTTTTTATCATCGGCCACTTTTATTAAATTAAAGTATTCAAAAGCCTTTATATAATAATCATTTATTCGTTTTTCTGTAGTTTTTTTAACGCCTAATTCATCATAAATGTTTTTAACTGCATTTATTTTTTCTTCTCGGTTAAAATTGGTTGATGAAAAATAATGTCGTAACATTTTGGCTTGTTCGCCCTTTGCTTCTTGAAGCGATTGGATATATAAAAATGTTTTTTTATTGGTAGCAATATCTCCTCCTGTTTCTTTTCCAAATTTATTGGTATCTGCATAAACATCTAACAAATCGTCTTGCAATTGAAATGCGAGGCCTATACATTCGCCAAACTTATATACGTTATGGGCGTCTTGCTGACTCGCCTTTCCAATTACGGCGCCCGTTTTCATACTTGCAGCAATTAATACAGCCGTTTTTAAACGAATCATCTCCATATAATCATCTAAGCACACGTTTTCTAAGTTCTCGAAGTTCATATCGTATTGCTGTCCTTCGCAAACTTCAATAGCGGCTGTTGTAAATATATCGAGTATATTTTGCAGTATTTGAGAATCGGTTTTTATTAAATATTTATAAGCTAAAGCAAACATGGTATCTCCTGATAAAATGGCAATATTTGCATTCCATTTTTTAAAAACGGTTTCTTTTCCCCTTCTAATAGGGGCGTTATCCATAATATCGTCGTGTAAAAGAGTAAAGTTGTGAAATATTTCTATAGCTATTGCCGGATTTATTGCTTTTTCAATATCGCCATTAAACATTTCGCATGCAAGCAATACACTTACCGGTCTTATTCTTTTTCCTCCTAAGTTTAACGTATATTTAATGGGATTATAAAGCTCTTCCGGTTTACGTTCAAACTTAACTTCTGCCAGTGCTACTTTTACTTTTTCCAATAATTGTTCGGATGTATACATACGAAATAGGAATTATTTAATGATTATGAATTAATTTCCTTAAGCCTTCTTTGAGCGTGAGCGGTTCTCTGTTAAGTAGTTTTTTCATTTTCGTCGTATCGGGGCATCTTCGGTGCATATCCCCTTCTTCGAGCGCAGGAAGAAAAGTAATTTTTGATTTAGATTTTGTTAATTCTATTACTTTTTTTGCTAAATCTAGCATCGTTATTTCAACATCGCCACCAATATTAACCACATCGTTAACAACCTGATTAGAATAAAATGCATTAACACATGAATCAATATTATCATCAATATAACAAAACGTACGTGTTTGCAGACCATCGCCATAGATCGTAATATCATCGTTATTTTTGGCTAATTGAATAAAACGAGAGATTACAAAATCGGTACTTTGTTTATGTCCGTATGTATTAAAAAAACGAAAAATAGTATAATCGAGGTCGAATTCTTTTTTATACGCCCTCATATAAGCTTCTCCTGCATTTTTAACCACAGCGTAAGGTATTCTGGAATTGAGGGGTGTAGTAAGCTCGTTTTGGGGTAACTCCATAGGTTCTCCATATACTTCGGAAGAGGAAGAAAAAAACACTCTTTTTACTTTTGCATTTTTTGAAAGGTTTAAAATATACTCAATCCCTTTTAAATCATTTAACACTTTAACCGGATATTGCTGTGTTCGGCTAACACCGACCATAGCAGCATAATGAAACACATAATCAAAATGGAAAGAGGCCATTACACTAGCTATATCACAATAATCGTTCACATTACATTTAATGAATTGCATCCTACTTTTAGGTACTTTCGGCAAATTAGTAAAGAAGCCGGTAGATAAATCATCTACTACCACCACAAAATTATCTGTATTTTCTAATAGTTTTTCCGTTAATGCGCTCCCAATAAAACCTGCTCCTCCGGTTATAAGAATATTTTTTTTCATAGATTCTTTTGTTTGCGATTAATACGTTAAATTAAAAATAAGGTTGCTTCTTACTCTAGATTCATCAAATACTCGCCATACCCACTTTTTAATAAAGGCTGTGCAATTTCAGTTAATTGTTTTTTATTGATAAACCCCATTCTATATGCTACTTCTTCAATACACCCTATTTTTAATCCTTGTCTTTCTTCTATTACCTGTACAAACTGAGAAGCTTGTAATAACGATGAAAATGTTCCTGTATCGAGCCATGCGGTACCTCTACTTAAAATACCTACTTTTAATTTTCCTTTTTCGAGATAATATTTATTAACATCGGTAATTTCATATTCTCCACGAGCACTTGGTTTAATATTTTTGGCAACGTCAACTACCGAATTATCATAAAAATAAAGTCCCGGAACGGCATAATTCGATTTCGGATTTTTGGGTTTTTCTTCGATAGATATCGCTTGATTTTTATCATTAAATTCAACAACACCATAGCGTTGCGGGTCCGACACATGATAAGCAAAAACCACACCCCCTTCTGGGTCGTTGTTTTCTTTCATTAATTTAGGGAGATCTGTTCCGTAAAAAATATTATCGCCTAAAATTAATGCTGCTTTTTCTTTTCCGATAAACTTTTCTCCAATTACAAAAGCTTGTGCTAGTCCGTTAGGAACAACTTGTGCTTCATATTCGAAGGTACATCCCAGTTGTTTTCCGTCGCCTAACAATTTTTTAAAATGTGGTAAATCGTGAGGCGTAGAAATGATAAGTATTTCGTTAATTCCTGCCATCATTAAAACAGATAGCGGATAATATATCATTGGTTTATCATATATTGGCATTAACTGTTTGCTAACAGCAATGGTTAGTGGATGCAGTCTAGTTCCGGATCCACCTGCTAATACAATCCCTTTCATAAAAAAATATTAATTGGTTTATGATATTTGATTTTCGTTTTTATTTGAATTGATTTCGTTTTTCTCTCCTTCTACTTCTTCTTCATCATCTTCTTCGTCGAGTAATTCAATAACCGGTTCTTCAAATGCTTTAGTGGTACCACTCTTACCAAAACTTATTAACATAGAAGGTAATAAAAATAAATTACACATCATAGCCGCCAGCATGGTAAAAGAAATTAAGTAACCAACTGCTTGTGTTGCACCAAATGAGGAAAAAATAAATATGGAAAAACCGAGAAATAAAACCGATGATGAATAAATCATGCTATATCCTGTTTCTTTAAGAGCAGAAATAACACATTCATCCATATTTGATTTGTGAAGTTTTAATTGATAACGATAGCGCGATAAATACAAAATGGCATTATCGACCGATATACCTAAGGCTATACTAAATATTAATACGGTAGAAGGTTTAATTGAAATGCCAATATACCCCATCATCGCGGCTGTTAATATTTGT
>DAOLWT010000238.1:0-3469 GCA_035421345.1 Bacteroidales bacterium | reverse complement strand
TTGACTATATTAAATCTAACTTCAAATAAAAAAGCGCACTCCGGCAAGAGTACGCCAACGATAAAAAAATTAACCTTTCACAATTAAAATTTAATCTTATGACAAATTTAGGAAAAAAAGCGGATAGATTGAACCTTTTAACGGCGTATTTTAAAAGCCACACAGAAAAGGGCTACACACAGGAAACATATAAAGATTTAAATATTTTTACAAATTCATTCCAAGCACCCGAAGGAATAAGATACAATTTAATTATTTATGCCGGAACCTCTACAAATCCAATTTGTAGATACTATTACACAAAGGAAGAACAAAGAGCTACAAAAATACAAGGATACAAAAACAACGCAGATAGACGGGCGCAAATAAAAGAGGAAAGCAAAGGCAAAAGAACCCTAACAGGTGCGGCAATTTGTGCGGTTGCAATACGTGAGGAATTAAAAAAACTATTTCCGGCTTATAAATTTTCTGTTACTTCTGACACTTACAGCATGGGAAATTCTGTACATATTTCCTGGACAGACGGACCAACAGTCAAACAAGTAGAAGAAATTACAAATAAATATCAATACGGACACTTTGACGGAATGACAGACATGTACGAAAATACTAACAGCCGTGACGATATACCGCAGGCAAAGTATGTTAGCTGCAACCGAACAATAAGCGCAGAACTAAAAGCCATTTTAACGCCTGATTTAACGGAGTTTTTAAAAAGTCACACTTTAGATAATTACAGGGATGATCTAAATAGTATAATGCACCGTATTTTATACAGAACCGAAATAAAAGACATTAATAATGTCAAAGGAATTGAAGAATACAACGATAGCCAACTATGCGGAACAGATGGATATTATAAAGTATCTTTTATTAATGAAGAAAAAGAAACCGTAAAAGCGGAAGTAAAGCCAAATATTAAACCGATTGAAAGCAACACCGGCGAGGTAAATATAATTGAATACAGTGGAAAAGCTATTGCGGTAATTGGAGATACAAAACCCATTAAAGAACTTTTAAAGAGTTTGGGCGGAAGTTTCAACCCTCGTTTAACTTGCGGCGCAGGTTGGATTTTTTCTAAAAAGAAATTGGAAGAAGTACAAACGGCATTAATTAACAATGCAAAGAAAGAAGAACCACAGACAACGCAGGAAGAAAATACAAACTTACCCGTAATTTATACAAAACCACAAACAACACTAAAAGACGAAATCAAACAAACAGTTTTATTTTTTGCGGAACAGGATATAAAAAACACCGGCGAAGTATCACAACAAACTAAAGAAATTGCAAAAATACAAGATGTTGAAATAATAAAAGAAACGCCAACGGGTAAAGCCTTAAACCTTGAATATTTTAAAATATTATGGCATGAAGGACACCAAACGCCGAATTTTAATGATGCAGTATTTACAGACTGGCAAGAGGTACAAAACGCATTCTTTCAATTATGGGAAAGAAACGAGAAAGGGCAAAACGGCGGATATACTAAGGTAAAATGTGAGATTAAATTCAAAAACGAAGAAGTATTGACGGATAGAATCGACATTACAAACCGCAGTAATAACGGCGATTTTAACCCGTCAGAAATTCACATTTTGCAATACTTAAAGGAAACTATTTTGGAAGAAGGCGAAGAAATAGAGCAAGACTGGCGAAGGCATCCGGAATTAGAACACCGCCACCCGCTAAACGTATGTGATCCACAAAGCGGACAATATAAAGAAGCGTTAATGGAATACAACGTAGAACACCCAAAACAATACAACAATCTAAAGGACATTAAGGAAGCCGCCAACAGTGGAAAATTAATAAGCCTATTTAATCTATCTCAAATTATTAACAACAAAACTATAAACGTATAAGCCATGTTTAATCCAGAATTTTACCCAACACCCGCCGAAGTGATAGAAACCATGTTGCAAGGCGAAACAATCGAGAATAAGACCATTTTGGAGCCAAGCGCAGGGAAAGGCGATATAGTGGACTATTTAAACGAATACGGCGCAAAAAATGTGCTTACTTGCGAGATTAACGCAGATTTACAAATAATCCTAAAAACTAAAAGCACGTTTTTAACTGATGACTTTTTGAACCTAAAAAGTGAACAGATAAGCCACATTGATTTAATTGTAATGAATCCGCCATTTAGCAATGCAGAAAAGCACATTTTACACGCTTTAGAAGTTGCGCCAAGAGGATGTAAAATAATAGCATTATGTAACAGCGAAACAATTAACAACGCACACACAGCGACCAGGAAAGAATTAAAAAGTATCATCGAAGCAACAAGCGGAACGGTTACAGATTTAGGACAATGTTTTGAGCAGGCAGAAAGAAAAACAGGCGTTAATGTTTCAATGATTAAAATACAAAAAGCGGGAGAAAGTTATAACAGCGAGTTTGAAGGCTTTTTTATGAATGAAGAACCGGAAGAAGTACAGGGAAACGGAATACTAAAACACGACCATATAAAAGAGCTTGTCAATAGATATGTAGCAGCCGTGAAACTATTTGATGAACAAATAACAGTAGGGCAAAAAATGAGCAGGCTTTTGAATAGCTTTTATAGTGGAAATATTTGTTTTCAGATTACAGAAAACGAAAGTATAAAAACACGGGAACGATTTAAAAAAGACTTACAGAAAGATGCATGGAGTTTTGTATTTGGTAAAATGAACATGCAGAAATACGCAACAAAAGGACTAATGGAAGATATTAATAAATTCGTTGAACAACAGCAAAATATACCTTTCACAATGCGTAATATTTACCACATGTTAAGTATTGTAATTGCAACGCAAGAACAGCGCATGGATAAGGCAATTATTGAAGTATTCGACAGAGTAACGCACCACCACCACGACAACCGGTATAATGTAAAAGGCTGGAAGACAAACGGACATTTTTTAGTTGGTAAAAAATTTATATTACCGTACATGATAAATCCGGCTAAAGAATACGGCTACACCTCCGACTGTTACACATCTTTAAGAAGCGCACACGATGGAATAATTCCAGACTTTGAAAAAGCACTTTGTCATATTACCGGCGATCCTTTCGAAACAAGCGAATATATTAACTACCAGTGGACAAGAAAGGGTATAACTTCTGTAAATACTTCAATAAACCGGAACACATACGGCATATGGTACGAAAGTCACTTTTTTAAATACAAAGGTTATAAAAACGGAAATATGCACTTTGAATTTAAAGATGAAAAAATATGGGAATTATTTAATAAAAGGGTAGCTAAAATAAAAGGGTATGTATTATTCGAGACGAAAGAACAAACGGACTACCAAAAAAGACAGACAGGCAGAGCAACAGGCAGCCAAACAAAAGCAAAGGCACAGCCAACACCGCAAACAAAAGCAAAAGTATTATTCAGTATTAAAGTTGCTTAACAAATGAAACCACCACGCCAAACAATGAAAGCAACGGATCTATTTGAAATAGAGAAAGTACA
>DAOLWT010000237.1:0-3497 GCA_035421345.1 Bacteroidales bacterium | reverse complement strand
AATGTTTCAACCGGCATAAGTGATGCACAAGTAACAAGACATAAAAGAAAAACAGTTCCTTTAATAGCACCGGGCACTTCTTTCCATGGAAGTTTGCAAAAAGTAGTACCAATAATAAGTGCAATCCAAACACCAAGAGCCGGCATATCATACATAAAATTTGAAATAATGGCCCCAATTAAAATAAGCAGCGCTACTAGTAATTTTTCCCAATGAATTTTAATTTTAATTTCATCCCCTTTTATTATGGGTTGAAATTTATCCTGTTGGTGTGCTGCAAACCATCCGGTTATAATTAATGCAACAATAGCAGCAATAAATGCGTGTAAAACATTTAACGGACTTACTCCGTCAATCCACATCATCGTTGTAGTGGTGTCACCCACAACACTTCCGGAACCACCTGCATTACTCGCTGCAACAATAGCTGCAATAAAACCGATGTGAACTTTATTTTTAAATACAACTAACGCAATGGTACCTCCAATTAATGCGGCTGCTATATTATCAAGAAAAGATGAAATAAAACATACAAAAACCAGTAGAATAAAAGGTCCCATCCATCCGTTGGGAAGATATTTTGGAAGAGCTTCAGGTACACCGGATTCTTCAAAAACTTTTGCTAATACGGCAAACCCAAGTAATAAACCCAATAAGTTTACGAGTGTGCTCCATTCCCCCTGTCTCATCCATTCTCCGGTAGCATCTTTACTGAAAAATTGATCAAAAAAGGAATTGTTTCCTAAAAAATGTTCTGCTGTGTTAAAAGCAGGATCAAATATAAGTTTATAACCGAGTACAACGGTTAATCCAATAATGGCAACCCAAAATGTTTGGTTATGAAATAGCGCAACACCTAATAGGATTAATGCAAATAAAATAAATTCAATTCGAATACCTCCAATAGATACCCCCGCCGAGTTACTTTCAGCAAATAGGATAATAGGAAAAACAAGAAATAGAAAAATTGAAAAAAATTTTTTAAATGAAAGATATTGAAATATAGTTTTCATAGTACATAAATATATAGTAAATAAATAATTACTTTAATTCAAATAATAAACTTCAATAAACCATATAATAATAGAACGTTTATTGAAATAATGTTAGAAAAAATGCAACTGTTTATATTCTAAGTTTATCTATGAAAATAGGAGGGAGATAATTTCTTTCTGTTAACCGTATTAATTTGATTTTTTTAAATTCTTGAGAAATTAAATTAAAACTAAGATAATACTGATTACAATAAATATCTTTGGCTTTATCGTTGAATGAATGAATAAGGATGCTGTAGTTTGTTTCAATTATTATATATTCGAAATTTAGAAGTATCTGAAATAGAATATTATCATAATCGGTTATGGAGTATGGGTCATCATTAACATCGATGGTGGCAACGGGTTTCTCGTTAGTGTGATATAAATTATTAATGTTTTTAGAAAGTTTACTAATAGAATTATGATCACTTAACCAAAAAAACAATAATAATATAATTAGAGTAGTATAAAGGAATTGGAAAAGGTTTGTTTTTGAAAAAATATAAAAAAAACGCCCGAATATTTTATTAAAAGCATTAAACAATATTCGGGCGATGGTTATCATAAGTTAAGTATTAAATACCTCTATCGTAACAGGTATTTGATTTTAAAAAACAGAATAAAAAAATAAAAATATATGTTCATTTAGTTTGTAAATAAACTATCCACTTTTCCTGTTTTTATTAATTCTTCTGCTTGTGCTGTGTTTTTAGCTTTACAATCTTCTACCGGGCAATTAATAGCAGGTTCTTTATGTTCTTTCGAATCGGCAGGCTCCCAACCCATGGTATATAATAAAACAAAGAATCCGGCAATATATGCTAGGGTAACATGCCAGCCTTTACGTAACCATAAACCAACATTACGCGCTTCGGGAAACTTATTTGTAATAGCTACACCGGCCGATGAACCAAACCATATCATAGATCCACCAAAACCAACAGTATAAGCAAGCATACCCCAATCATAATGACCTTGTTGCAAACAAAGTTTTGTTAATGGGATATTATCAAATACAGCGGAAACAAATCCTAATATAAATGCTGTCATCCACGAAGCATCCGGTAAAGTTTCAACGGGCATCATAGAAGCAGCAGTTACAAGACAAATTAAGAAAATAGCACCTTTAATAGATGTTGATATCTCATGCCAAGGCATTTTTCTGAATGTTGCACCAATAAGAATAGCAATCCAAACACCTAAAGCAGGCATATCATAGTAAACGTTGGAAGCAATAGCTCCTACCAAAATTAGTATAACAATAAATAAACGCCCCCAATCAACTTTTACACCTTCTTTCGCTTCAGCAGTAATCGGTTGCATTTTGTCTTGTTGACGAGATGCAAACCATGCAATAATTAATAGTGCTACTACTGCTGCTGCATATGCATGTAGTACATTAAATGCAGATACTCCGTCAATCCACATCATCGTAGTCGTTGTGTCTCCTACAACACTTCCGGAACCACCTGCATTACTCGCTGCAACAATACCTGCAATATATCCGATATGTACTTTGTTCTTAAATACCACTAATGCAATAGTACCACCAATCATAGCAGCAGCAATATTGTCGAGAAATGAAGAAAGGATAAATACAAATACAAGTAATACAAATGGACCTTTCCAATCGTTAGGCAAGTATTTAGGCAGAATATCAGGAACGCCCGATTCTTCGAAAATTTTAGCCAGTACAGCAAATCCTAAAAGCAGTCCCAGTAAATTAAGCAATATTCCCCATTCACCTTGTCGCATGGTTTTATCAGAAAACTGTTCAATAAAAGAGTTTTCTCCAAAAAAATGTTCTGCAAAAGGATAACCGGAAATAAAAATTAGTTTATACAAAATAATAACCGTTAAACCGGTAATTGCAACCCAAAATGTTTGATTGTGGAATAATGCAACACCAACAAGTGTTAATGCAAATAAGAAAAATTCAATTCGAATGCCACCTATTGAAGGACCTGCAGATCCACCTTCTGCAAAAGCCCAAAAAGGTACAACAATAATAGCGGTAACTAAAAATAGCCATTTCATTAATTTCTTTAACATAGATTTTGTTTTTTTAATTTATAATTATTTTACTATTCCTGAAAATCCCATAAATGCTAATGAAAGCAAACCAGCAATTACCAGTGATATAGGAAATCCTTTCATCCCTTTGGGAACGCCTGTCATTTCCAATTGTTCTCTTATTCCTGCCATAAGTATCATTGCCAACGTAAAACCGGCAGCAATAGAAGATGCATATACAACGCTTTCAATTAAGTTATAATCTTTCTGAACTGCTAATATTGCTATCCCAAGCACAGCACAATTGGTTGTTATTAAAGGAAGGTAAATTCCTAATGCCTGATATAAAGAAGGTGCAGCTTTTTTTAAAATTATTTCTACTACTTGAACAAGGAATGCAATAATAAGAATAAAACTAATAGTTTGCATAAACTCGATACCTAGAGG
>DAOLWT010000236.1:0-3532 GCA_035421345.1 Bacteroidales bacterium | reverse complement strand
TTTATTTCATCAGCTCCATCTTTTCCCTTTTTGGTAATTGAAAGGAGGGATTCTTTATAAAACCCATATTGCATGTAAATATCAATAAGCAATTGGAACATCGATTTTCCTTTGCTCAAAGCCCATGCAGCAGCTTCTGCAATAATACAGCATGATACAACGGCATCTTTGTCTCTTACAAAATCACCTATTAAATAACCATAGCTTTCTTCTCCGCCTCCAATAAATTTTTTAGAACCCTCATTTTTAAGAATAACTTCCGCAATAAATTTAAAACCGGTTAAAACATCAATGCTTTCAACGTTAAAAGAATATGCAATTTTATTTAAAAGCTCAGAGGTAACAATTGTTTTAACAATAAATTCGTTCCCTTTATAAAGTTTTTTTTCTTTATACGCATTCAGCAAATAATATATTAATATAGTAGCTGTTTGATTTCCATTTAACAAAACAAATTTTCCATTTAAATCCTTTACAGCAATACCCACTCTATCGGCATCAGGGTCTGTACCTAGAAGAATATCGGCATCTATTTCTTTTGCTTTCTTTAATGCTAACTCCAAGGCAGCAGGCTCTTCCGGATTTGGAGATTTAACGGTAGGGAAATTACCATCAATAACACACTGTTCATCGACACAATTAACATTTTTAAAACCATACAAATCTAATGCTTTAGGTACAAGATGAACGCCACTTCCATGAATTGGGGTATAAACAATTTTAAGTTGTTCAAACTTTTTATTAATATCGGGATGTAAAGACAGTGATTTTATTTGTTTCAAATAAATAGTATCTATTTGTTCGCCGATAATTTCAATATTTTCTTTTATTGCACTAATTTTAACCTCATCAACACTTTTTATTTTTTGGACTTCCTTTATCACATTGATATCATGTGGATTTACCAGCTGACCTCCATCATCCCAGTATACTTTGTATCCATTATATTCTTTGGGATTATGCGAAGCAGTAACAACAATACCACTTTGACATTTTAAATGCCTAATTGTAAAAGAAAGAACCGGCGTAGGACGAAGACTTTCGAAGAGATATACATAAATACCATTGGCAGATAATACATCCGCTACTATTTGAGCGAACAATTGACTATTATTTCTGGAATCGAAAGCAACTGCTACTTTTATTTTTTTTTCTGCAGGGAACATCTTCCATAAATAATTAGCAAGACCCTGTGTTGCCATTGCAACGGTATACTTATTCATTCGGTTTGTTCCAACGCCCATAATACCACGCAAACCACCTGTGCCAAATTCTAACTCACGATAAAAAGCATCTGTAAGTTCTGTGGGGTTATTTTCCAGTAAATATTGAACTTCCTTTTTTGTTTCAGCATCAAAACTACCATTTAACCACTCGTTTGCTTTTTTTAATATTTGATTATCAATCTCCATCATAAAAAAAATAAAAATTTAGATACCTTTTTCTTTCAATTTTAACATACAATCATTCAAACTATCTTTCCAATAAGGAATTGTAATGCCAAATGTTTTTTTAATTTTTGACTTATTCAATACACTGTAGGGTGGTCGGGTAACAATAAAAGGATAGTCTTTCGTTTCAATAGGGTTTATATCACATTTTATTCCGGCTAAAGCAGTAATTTCTTTTGCAAAATCGTACCAACTAGCAACCCCTTCATTTGAATAGTTAAAGATTTCGAATTTACTGGAAGATTTGTAAGAAGGAACTACATCCAATATTGATTTTGCCAAATCTCTTGCATAAGTAGGAGTTCCAATTTGGTCACTGACAACATTTAGTGTACCTTTTTCTTTAGCATTTTTTATTATTGTTTTAACAAAATTATTTCCAAAAGAAGAATAAAGCCATGAAGTACGAATAATTATGGCATTTTGAGCATTAAATATCACTTCTACTTCTCCATCGAGTTTTGTTTTACCATAAATAGATTTAGGGTTTGTAAGATCGGTTTCTAAATATGGTTTGTAATTTTTTCCATCGAATACATAGTCTGTTGAAATGTGAACAAACAACGCTTTTTGACTTGAAGCAAATTCAGAAAGCAATTTCACGGCCGTTACATTTAATTTTACAGCTTGTGTTTTATCTGTTTCGGCTTTATCGACAGCGGTATATGCAGCACAATTAACAATACAATTAAATTTATTTTTTCCAAAAAATGATTTCAAAGAAGCTTCATTGGTTATATCCAATTCTTCAATATCGGTAAATGTAAAATCAATATTTTTATATAAAGGGGCTAACTCCTTTATTTCGCTTCCCAGCTGACCTTTTGAACCTAGAATTAGAATTTTCATTTATGAAATTGATTTGAAATAATTGATTGTTTTATTTAATCCTTCTTCGAGCATTATTTTTGGTTCCCATTGTAATTCTTTTTTTGCAAGAGCGATATCCGGTTTTCGTTGCAAAGGATCATCTTCCGGTAACGGTTTAAAAATAATTTTAGATTTTGAATTCGTTCGTTTTATAACCATTTCAGCCAGTTCATGTATTGTAAATTCATTCGGATTCCCTGCATTTACAGGGCCTAAAAAATGGTCGGGGGTATTCATCAATTTAATCATGGCATCTATCAAATCATCTACATAACAAAAGCTGCGTGTTTGAGAACCATCGCCGTATACGGTAATATCTTGCCCCTTTAATGCTTGTACAATAAAGTTAGAAACAACCCTCCCATCATTCGGGTGCATACGAGGACCATATGTATTAAATATCCGCAACAATTTAATTCTTACATTATTTTGTCGATGATAATTAACAAACAAGGCTTCGGCACAACGCTTTCCTTCATCGTAACATGCTCTTATGCCAATAGGGTTCACATTTCCCCAATACGATTCGGGTTGCGGATGAATGGTTGGATCTCCATACACTTCGGAAGTAGAAGCTTGTAATATTTTGGCTTTAATTCTTTTAGCTAATCCAAGCATATTAATGGCTCCCATTACCGATGTTTTAATGGTTTTAATCGGATTATACTGGTAATGAATTGGGGAAGCCGGACATGCCAGGTTGTATATTTCATCAACTTCTACATAAAATGGAGTGGTAACATCATGGCGAACAAGTTCAAAAAAAGGATTATTTAACAGATGAACAATATTTTGTTTTTGCCCGGTAAAATAATTATCTAAACAAATAACCTCATTTCCCTCATTTAATAATCTTTCACATAGATGAGAGCCTAAAAACCCGGCTCCACCAGTAACTAATATTTTTTTCTTTATCATATTATTTCTCTTTTATTCCAATACAGAAATAATCGAACCCCGACTCTTTCATTTCTGTTAAATTATATATATTTCTTCCATCGAAAATAACCGGGGTTTTCAATAATTTTTTTATTTGAAGAAAATCAGGAAGTCTAAATTCCGACCATTCTGTTGCTATTAATAAACAATCGGAATTTTTAAGAGCATCATACATATCTGAAGCATATTTTATGCGATCCCCAATTCTTCTTTTACTTTCGTGCATGGCAACAGGGTCAAAAGCGCGAATCCGCGCGCCGCGACCCACCAGG
>DAOLWT010000235.1:0-3537 GCA_035421345.1 Bacteroidales bacterium | reverse complement strand
TAATAATCGAATTCTTCCATAATAATACCATCCCTTCGGGATTACATTTTTTAAATAATACCGATTGCATATATATAATCGGCATTACAATTGTATAATTTCTAAAATTCATCACCATGCGAAACGCAATGCATAATTCTTTTATTTTATTTGATGTAATTGGTAGGTTTTTTTATTTTGACAATAATATCATTATTTTGGGTTTTAATTTATAGCCATAAAAAGCCCGAAGGGCTGATATTATTATAAAAATCGAGCTTACGATCGCTCTCTAACCCCGAAGAGGTGGCATTATCCTTATAAGTTAAGCATGTTTAGAAACATTGAAAAACTATCCTTAGATTGAGACCATTGAAACCACTAGTCGTTCTAAAACCGGTCATACTTCGACTCGTTTTTTAGTTCGTAGTAGGTAGTTATTCGTTCGTGGTGAGTCGAAATTAGATATTCCTTTTCTTAACTTTTCTTATTCTATCATTCTACCATTCTATCATTCAATATAGATATTTCCCGAATTCGATAAATTGATAAAGGTTCCTCGAATACATTTATTATTGGTATAAAGTTCTTTACCGACAATTACTCCTTTAACAACTATTTTTTTATAATCTTGTTCATTAAGTCCTTTTAACTTTTTCTGAATTTTTTGAAATATTTGATTAGAATCGTTCGTAACAAAAACTTCTATTCTACGTGAATCTATATTTGCACTGTCGAAAACATGAAAACGATTTGACTCTTGGAAAGTATTTGTTTTATGTATAAATCCCTGAATAATAACTTCTTCTCCTTCATGTGTTAATTTTTCCGAACATTTTGTATTTGCCTGATTTGTATATAAATAAAGCTTATTTACCCCTAATGCATCTTTAAATTTTGCATGATTACAGGTTTGTGCAGAACATATAATAATTATTGTAATAACTAAATATTTTTTCATATCAATATTATTTATAAAGATTTTTAACGAAATTATAAAAATTAAGTATCTTTGCAAACTATTTTAAAGTTCATTCTTTTATTAATAATAATTAATTGACTTTTTTGCGGATGTGTCGTAATTGGTAGCCGAGCCAGACTTAGGATCTGGTGCCGCGAGGCGTGGGGGTTCGAGTCCCTTCATCCGCACTAAAAAAAATGAATTATGCTATTACCATATAATTCATTGGAGAAAAAGAGAGACATCATGTTTTTCCAATCAATTCAATTTGGCCTTTATTCGTCCATTGATATAATTGCAGTTGAGTAAATTTAGGACCCAATATTATCCATAAGTTTCTCATCTATAAAGCAAAAGAAACGTTTTTCTTCGCTTCACATATTATATAAAACTCTTCTTCTTCAATAAATTAATAATGGTATTTATAAAAATAAAATAAATTAATAACTTTTCTCTTATATAATTAGAGAAATTATAACCTAGAAACGATGAATATTACACAAGAAAAAATTGATGACTTAAATGCATTATTAAAAGTGGAAGTTTCAACTGACGATTATCAAGAAAAAGTTGAAAAAACGATTAAAGATCATCAGAAAAAAATGAATATTCCCGGATTCCGCCCCGGTAAAGTTCCTACTTCTGTAATAAAAAAAATGTATGGCAAATCGATTATGCTCGATGAAATAAATAAAATTGTTATTGACTCCATGTACGATTATCTAAGACAAAACAATATCGACATATTAGGAAATCCTTTACCAAACAAGGAAAAATCATCTCAAATTGACTGGGATAATCAAACTAATTTTGAATTCTTTTACGATTTAGGACTTAGCCCGAATATAGAATTGAAACCATTAGAAGAACTTGAAACTAAATTATACGAAATTAGTGTTAATGATGAAGTTGTTGAAAAATACCTAACAGAGGTAAGAAGAAGATACGGGAAATTTACCAACCCGGAAGACGTAACTGATGGAGATTTAATTTATTGCGAATTTACCGAACTAGACGAAAAAGGAAATATAAAAGACGGAGGAATAAATTATAAAAGCTCTATTGCCCTCGAATTAATAAAGAATAAAACAGCCAAAAAGAAATTTATTGGACTAAAAAAAGAACAAGAAATTGATATTGATATTGTTAAAACATTCGACAACAATAAAGAAGTATCTTTAATGTTAAATATAGAAGAATCGAAAGTAGCTGAATTAAAAGATTTGTTTAAAATAAAAGTGCTTTCTATTAACCGAGTTGAATTAGCTCCACTCGATAAAGAGCTATTCGACAAAGTATACAAAAACGACACCATTGAAACAGAAGAACAATTAAGAGAAAGAATAAAAAAAGATGCAACACTTTCTTTTAACTCCGAAAGCGAAAAATTATTTGTAAATGAAATTGTTGAGTTGCTAATAAAACAAACCAAAATAACACTTCCTGATACCTTTTTAAAACGTTGGTTATTAGAAACAAACAACGAAAAATTTACAGAAGAACAAATAGAAAAAGAATATTCCATTTATGCCGATTCGTTAAAATGGCAATTAATAGAAAATAAAATATTAAAAGACAACGAAATAACCGTTACCCAAGAAGATGTAAAAAATCATATTAAAGATTATTTTCGCTCTTCATTACCAAGCATGGATGAAGCAAATCCATTTCCAGAAGACAAACTCGATTCGTTAGCAGATAGATTATTTGAAAATAAAGAAGAAACGAAACGGATTTATGACAAGATTTATGATGATCGACTTAAAGAACTTTTTAAAAACAAATTAAAAGTTAAAAAAGAACAAATTTCATACGAAGAATTTGTTAAATTAGCTGAATCAAAACATAATCATTCACACTAATTTAAAAAAAATGGCATACAACAACGACGAATTTAGAAAATACGCTGTAAAGCATAGAGGTATAAGTAGCTCTTCATTTGATAAATATACTTCTATTTCAGGAAGTTATATTTCACCAACCATTATTGAAGAAAGACAACTAAATGTGGCAACGATGGATGTTTTTTCCAGGTTAATGATGGATCGTATTATTTTTTTAGGTGTTGCTATTGATGATTATGTTGCTAATATTATTCAGGCACAGCTATTATTCTTAGAATCGGTAGATTCAAGAAAAGATATTCAAATTTATTTAAATACCCCCGGAGGCTCAGTATATGCTGGTCTTGGCATTTACGATACCATGCAATATATTATGCCCGATGTTGCTACTATTTGTACAGGAATGGCTGCTTCGATGGGCGCTGTTCTTCTATGTGCCGGAAAAGAAGGAAAAAGAACTGCATTAACGCATGCAAGAGTGCTGATTCACCAACCTATGGGTGGAGCCGAAGGACAAGCAACAGACATAGAAATAGTTTCTAAAGAAATTCAAAAACTAAAAAAAGAACTTTACGAAATTATTGCTTCTCATTCTAAACAAAAATATGATAAAATTTGGAAAGATGCCGACCGTGATTATTGGATGACAGCAGAAGAAGCTAAAAATTACGGCATGATTGATGAAATATTAAACAGAAGCACTAAAAACAGTAAATAGATGTCGAAAGATAATACTTTTTGTTCTTTTTGCGG
>DAOLWT010000234.1:0-3539 GCA_035421345.1 Bacteroidales bacterium | reverse complement strand
GAATGGTAAGAGGGCTATAGCATATAGAAGATTTGAAGGTATTCCTGACGATTGGGGTACGGCTGTAAATGTTCAGTCAATGGTATTTGGTAATATGGGTGATACTTCTGCAACGGGTGTTGCTTTCACTCGTAACCCTGCCACCGGAGATAATTTATTTTATGGAGAATGGCTTATTAATGCGCAAGGAGAAGATGTTGTTGCCGGTATTCGTACACCTAGCCCATTAAACAACGATACCAAGAATGATCAAAATCAACATTTGATGAGCATGGAAGAGTTGATGGCGAAAACGTATAAAGAGCTTTGTCAGATTCGTGCTATTCTTGAAAAGAATTACAAAGATATGCTTGATATTGAATTTACGATTCAAGAAGGCAAATTGTATATGTTGCAATGTCGTGCCGGAAAACGTACTGGTACCGCTGCTTTGAACATGGCAATGGATATGCTTCATGAAAAGTTGATTGATGAAAAAACAGCTGTAATGCGTGTAGAGCCAGCTCAACTAGATGAATTATTACACCCGATTTGTGACCCGAATGAAGAAAAGAAAGTTTCTGTTCTTGTAAAAGGATTACCTGCTGGTCCCGGCGCTGCTGTTGGACAACTGGTTTTTACTGCGGAAGATGCTGTTGCATGGGAACGTAAAGGGAAAAAAGTAATTCTTCTTCGCGAAGAAACAAATCCAGAAGATGTAGAAGGAATGCGTGCTGCGGTTGGTATTTTAACAGCTCGTGGTGGTATGACTTCTCATGCAGCTCTTGTTGCTCGTGGATGGGGTAAATGTTGTATTGTTGGTGCAGGAAAACTTCATGTAGATGCTGCTTCTAAAATAGCTAAAATAGAAGGAACCTCTGTCATTCTTAAAGAAGGCGATTTTGTTACATTGAACGGAACAAAAGGACACGTTTATCAAACAGCATTGAAATTAATGGATGCCTCCGAAAATCCACGTTTCAAAGAATTTATGTCAATTGTTGATAAATTCCGTACGATGGGAGTTCGCACCAATGCAGAAACTCCAGAAGATGCAAAAATAGCACGCGAATATGGAGCAGAAGGAATTGGATTATTCCGTACAGAACACATGTTTTATGGTGTAGGTTCGGAAAAACCATTATTAGCGCTTCGCAAAATGATTTTAAGTAACACGCTAGAAGAACGTAAAAAAGCATTGAATGAATTATATCCGTACGTTAAAAAAGATATAAAAGCTACTTTGTTAGCAATGGATAAACTACCGGTTACATTCCGTTTACTTGACCCTCCTTTACATGAGTTTGTTCCTCAGAGTCCTGACAAACAGGCTGAGTTAGCAAAAGAATTAAACATTAATGTAGCTGATGTCGCAAAACGTGGTGAAGCCTTACACGAAAATAATCCGATGATGGGACATCGTGGTGTTCGTTTAAGTGTTACTTATCCGGAAGTTTCAGAAATGCAGTTTCGTGCTATTTTCGAATCCGCTGTAGAATTATCGAAAGAAGGATATACTCCAAAACCGGAATTAATGGTTCCTGTTACTTGTGAAGTAGGCGAATTAGATGTTACCAAGAAAATCAATGATCGCGTTATGGCTGAAGTATGCCAGAAATACGGAGTAAAAGCACTTCCTTATTATATGTACGGAACAATGATTGAAATTCCGCGTGCATGCTTACTTGGTGATCGTATGGCTAAAACAGCCGAATTCTTTTCATTTGGAACGAACGACTTAACTCAAATGACATTCGGTTTTAGCCGCGATGATATTGGTGGTTTCATGAACGATTATTTAGACCAAAAAATATTAGCTGCTGACCCATTCCAAACAATTGATCAAGATGGTGTTGGACAATTAATTGAAATGGCTGTTACCAAAGGACGTTCTACTCGCCCGAATTTAAAAGTGGGTATTTGTGGTGAACAAGGTGGCGACCCTGCATCTGTTGAATTCTGTTATAAAATAGGCTTAACATATGTTAGTTGTTCTCCTTTCCGCGTTCCTATTGCACGTCTTGCTGCTGCACAGGCTGCTATTAAAGGCAAATTAAAAACAACAACATCCGCTTCTGCTAAAAAATCACCTAAAAAAGTAACCGTTAAAAAAACGGTTAAAAAAGCAACAGTTCAAACTAAAAAGAAAGTTGCTTCAAAAAAAATAGTGAAAAAAGCAGCAGCTAAAAAAATAGTGAAAAAAGCAGTAGCTAAAAAAACGATTAAAAAACAAGCTAAAAGTAAAGTTGCAAAAAAAATAGCATCTCGAAAACCAATAAAAAAAGTGGTATCGAAAAAGCCAATTAAAAAAGCAATTAAAAAAACTATCAAGAAAAAAGGTAGAAGATAATTTTTAAAATTATATTAAAAAAAAAAGGGAGTCTAAACAGATTCCCTTTTTTTGATTGAATTACGTAATTTATTTTGCTATTTATACTAAACCGCTAACATGAAGCTGAAATAATCCAATCAAAGTTACACATTGAACTTATAATACCTTTTTCATTGTGCAAATCGCACAGAGCAATGCCCAATTGATTATCCACGTCATCAATGGAATTAAAACTATAGTTGTTAAATTTTTTTTGTTCCCGAATATAATCCCAAATATGCTCAGTTGGATTTAATTCAGGTGAGTAAGGAGGCAAGGGTATTATAGATATGTTTTCAGGGAGCTCAAGTTTTTTTGTAGTGTGCCAACCAGCAGAATCCATTATCATGACAATTCTATAAAAAGGAAATGCTATACTGGTTTCTATTAATAAGGCATTCATTGCTTCCGTGTTACAAAAAGGAGAAATTATTGAACATGTTTCTCCTGTTTGCGGGCAAACTGCTGTAAATGCATATATGTATTCTCTTATCGCTTGTTTTTTAACAATGGCTCTATCTGGGCGATGCACCCAGCATTTACGAACATGATTCATCCTTCCAAATGAAGCTTCGTCTTCAAAAAATACCATTAACGGTCTATTGTCATTATCCTTTACTGGTTGGGCTGCCAGAATTTCGGGGAGTTTTTTTTAAACTCTTCTTGCGCTGCTTTGTTTCCTTTAGGGTGTTCAGGACGTGGCATTTTCTTTCTCCAGTTATGTCGCTTAAACAAATCCCATATATAATCATCCGAAACAGCTTTTCCAACTCTTTCTTCTACGATCTTGCGAATATGTTTTGCTACTATAATTTTCCCATCTTTCGCTTTAATTTTTAATTTATTCATCATCTTTTCCTCCTCTTCAATGCTCATGTATGACGTTTCTAAACGTCTGCCACCCCAGTTAAGACTTTCCGTAAAACCAGCACCTCTTTTATTGTATAGTTCAACAACCTTATATACTTTACTTTTAGTAACTCCTAAAAATGAAGCATACTCCTCTGCCTTTTTATTTGGGTTAAAAGATACCGATAATAATATTTGCCAATAACTTCTGTGATGAAGATTAGCACACGACATTAGCTTACTTGATAATTCAGCTGTCGTTAAATGTGGTTTTAATTGTAATATTCGCATAGTGCAAATATACACTTTTTATTTAATTATCTTGTTAGCGGTTTAGTAT
>DAOLWT010000233.1:2380-3594 GCA_035421345.1 Bacteroidales bacterium | reverse complement strand
GCTATAAAATTCTTTTAAAATTTTAGAGAGCGCTGAAGCTTCGATTCGTCTAGATTCTTTTGTTTCTTTTCTCATCATGGAGAAAAGAAAAATAAAACTATCTAATTCATCCCTAAATCACTGATAATAGATTGATTAGAATACTATATTTTTGCATAAATTTCTTAGAAATTTGATTTTTCGGCTTTACTGTCATTTTAAGTTAGATATTTATTTCTAATTAATGAAATACAGTCAATTGGTATAAGTTGTGAAAAAATAATTTTTCATAATTGATAAAAAGCAATTATGTTTGTAAAATAGAATATATTATCCATTATTTATTAATAACAATCTATGTCAAAAGAACTTATTTTAGCGATTAATCCGGGGTCAACATCAACAAAGATAGCGGTTTATGAAAATTCAACCCTTATTTTTACGAAGAATTTAACCCATCCTGTTGAAGAATTAAAAAAGTTTAAAAAAATAACCGATCAATATCAGTTTAGAAAAGATATTATCTTAAATGAGCTTAATCAAGGAGGTATTGATCTGCAAAATATTAAAGTGGTAGTAGGTAGAGGAGGATTACTAAAACCTATAAAATCGGGTGTTTATGAAATAACCGAAAAGATGAAAGAGGATTTGTATGAAAGTCCTTTCGGTGAACATGCAAGTAATTTGGGTGGTTTAATTGCCGATGATATTTCTAAAAATTTACCTTCTACCCGTGCTTTTATTGTTGATCCAGTAGTTGTAGATGAATTAGAGGATGTTGCAAGAATTTCGGGTCATCCATTATTAAACAGAGTCTCTATTTTTCACGCTTTAAATCAAAAAGCGGTTGCTCGTAAGCATGCAAAAGCTGTTTCAAAAAAATATGAAGATCTCAATCTTATTGTGGTTCATTTGGGCGGAGGTATTAGTGTTGGTGCACATAATAAAGGTCGTGTTGTAGATGTTAATCAGGCCTTAGATGGAGATGGTCCATTTTCTCCGGAACGAAGTGGAACTTTACCTGTAGGAGAATTAACCCGATTATGTTTCAGCGGAAAATATACCAAAGAACAAGTTTTGAAAATGATTAAAGGAGAAGGAGGAATGGTTGCCTATTTAGGAACAAATAATGCTTACGAAGTTGAATTAAAAGCTCAAAAAGGTGATAAAAAAGCTTTTTTTATTTTTGAAGCCATGGCATACCAGATTGGAAAAGAAATTGGGGCTATGAGTAC
>DAOLWT010000233.1:0-2280 GCA_035421345.1 Bacteroidales bacterium | reverse complement strand
ATTAATACTATTTCATTTTTATTCTTATTTTTGCATTTTTAAAAACGAATGCTATTTAAATATTAACCAAATTAAATTACGATGAAAGTTCTAGTATGTATTAGTCATGTTCCTGACACCACAACTAAAATTAAATTTCTAAATGATAATACTGTTCTTGATACAACGGGTATCCAATGGATTATTAATCCTTGGGATGAATTGGCTCTTACCAGAATATTAGATATTAAAGATGCTAAACCCGGTTCTATTGAAAATGTAACGGTTATTAATGTTGGATTAGCAGATACAGAGCCTACTATTCGAAAAGCACTTGCTATCGGAGCCGATAAAGGTGTTCGCGTAAACGCAGAAGCAAAAGATTCATTTTATATTGCAACACAACTATCAGAATATATTAAAAAAGAAAGTTTTGATATTATATTATGCGGTATTGAGTCGGCCGATGGAAACGGTTCTTCTGTAGGTGGTATGCTTTCAGAATTGCTCGGCATTCCTTCTGTATCGGCAGTTTCTTTTTTAGATATAGACGGTGGACAAGTTCAATTAAAAAGAGAAATAGACGGAGGTCAAGAATTGGTAAATATACCGACTCCTTTTGTTGCTATTGTACAAAAAGGTATTTGTAAAGAAGCCCGTATTCCTTCTATGAGAGGAATTATGGGGGCACGTACAAAACCGTTACAAGTATTAGAACCTATTGCTTGCGAATCATTCGTTGACATTGCAAATTACGAATATCCGAAACCAAGAGCAGCCTGTAAAAAAGTAGATCCCGAAAATGTAAAAGAACTTATTCATCTTTTACATAACGAAGCTAAAGTTCTTTAATTTAATTTGTTATTTACATTAATTCAATAAAACCTATGTCAATATTAGTATATACCGAAAACTGGGATGGAAAGTTTAAAAAAGTTTCATTTGAACTAATTACGTATGCAAATGAACTGGCAAAAAAACTCAATACATCTGTTACAGCTTTGTCGATTGGACAAATTAGCGAAGAAGAATTAAAAAAATTAGGTGCCTACGGGGCATCAAAAATTCTTACTGTAACCGACGAAAAATTAATAAATCTCGATAATCAATCTTATACTTCTGTAATTGCACAAGCCGTTGCAAAAGAAAATGCAGCGGTTGTTCTATTTGCTCAAAATAATGCAGGAAAAGCAATTGCTCCTCGATTATCAGTTAGACTTAAAGCCGGTATCGCCAATGGTGTTATGTCGCTTCCTTCTAATTTAGCCCCTTTTACCATTACTAAAAAATCGTATACGTCGAAAGCAATGGCAAATGTGGTAATTAAAACACCTATTAAAATAGTAACATTATTACAAAATACCATTGGAATAGTTGAATCTCCGATTAGTTCCACAATCGAGAATTTTACTCCGGAAATTAATCCGGCTGAAATAAAGACAATTGTTAAAGAAGTAAATAAAGTTACCGGAAAAATTTTGCTTACCGATGCCGAAATTGTTGTTTCGGGCGGAAGAGGAATGAAAGGCCCCGAAAACTGGGGAGCTATAGAAGAATTAGCACAAGTGTTAAATGCAGCCACCGCTTGTTCTCGTCCGGTATCCGATGAAGGATGGAGGCCACATGAAGAACATACCGGTCAAACAGGTAAAATTATTGCACCCAATTTATATTTGGCATTTGGAATATCGGGAGCTATTCAACATTTGGGCGGAATAAGTTCTTCAAAATGCATTGTAGCTATTAATAAAGATCCAGATGCTCCTATTTGGGAAGCTGCTAATTACGGGATAGTTGGGGATGCTATAAAAATATTACCCGAATTTATTGCTGCGGTTAAAGAATTAAAAGCAGGTCAATAATAAACTCTATATCTTACAAATTAAAAGAGGCTGTTTATTACGACAGCCTCTTTTTTTATTAATTTTCTTTTAATACATTTTCATCGTATTCTATTTCAAACCGAAGTTTATGTTTTGATTCTTCCATTGCCAACATTAAGAATAAATCCTTTAATTCCTTATTCGCTGTTTTATTAGAAAGATTCATATACAGTTTAAAAGCCGATTTTTCTTTTTTCATTGCTAAAACCAGCGCATCTTGATAAGTCATTTGAGGTGTATAATGTACCTGAACAATATAATCGGAAATTTTTAAGTCAATTATTTTTTCGATTGAATTATCAAAAAAACCTTGTTCTTCTATTGCAAGTAACTTTGCCTTATGTTGCATTTCTTCTCTGGCAAACTGTTGAAATATTTCTTTCATTTCGCGGTTAACTGAGCGAGAGGAAAGGTCGTT
>DAOLWT010000232.1:0-3601 GCA_035421345.1 Bacteroidales bacterium | reverse complement strand
TTTCCTTTATATAACTGAAAAGGGAAACGAACAAATTGTTTTATCTCCGAATTTGTTTTAACTTCTTTTATAATTATTGGCATATACATTTAAAATATTTTCAAAAATATATTTTTTCAGATTAATAATACCACTTTTTTATAAAAATTATAATTGATAATCAACAAAAAGCGAAAAAATTAAAAAGAAAGTAGATATCCAACATTTCGGGGGTAGAGTTTTTGTGCCGGAGTAGGAAGTCTGTATAGGTTAATAATATGCTTTTGTTTTTGAATAAAATGATATTTTTTAAAATTAATTCTTGATAAATCCAATCCAATAGCAACAAACCATTCTTTTTTACCTAAACCATGCCCATCTAGCTTTTCGGCACTTAACCCAATATCAAAGCTAAGATATTCGGGAATATATCTTTTCCAAGCGGCAGGAGATAATCCAGATATATTGGAACAAAGCCAATAAGTATGCCTCTCGTAATCATCCATAAAACTTTTATTTACATTCGTAGGAATCGTTTTATAATATGATTTATTTAAAAAATCGTAACTCCATTTAAAATTAAAATTTTTAAAAAATGGTTCATATTCTTGCAATACAGGATATAAAGACCCAAGCACATTCGCGCTCATATCGGTTAAACTAAAGCCCCACCAAGGGGCCATACCATCTTTTATTTCTACAATTCCTGAAGTTAGAATAGCAAAACTGGCACCTATCCACTTTGCTTTTTTTATTGGAAATCCAGACCATACTAATAATTCTCCAAAAACAGAGGAGGTTAGTTGCGATGACCAAAAATGGCCACATTTATCTAAACCTAATGCGTATTTCATTTCTTTGGAATCGTCAAAATGAAATTTCGATTTTGGCAGTCCATAGCTTTGCAATGTGTCGTTCCACCAAGCATTTTGGAAATATATAAAAACACCAGCCGTTAAAATTGGTACAGAGCTTGAAACTAGAGCTAATCTGGTTTTATTTATTTTATTTGGTTTTATAGAATCTTTTAGCGCTATTGAATATGGATATTCCTTATGAATATGATTAGTAGAAGAAAAGGAAATAAAATAAAGTGGAAAAAAAAGATAAACCAATACGATTTGTTTTGTGCTGAAAAGATGAAAAAATAATTTGATGCTTTCTATCCTCATTATATTATTCTTTATTAAATTGGTATGAAGTGAACTCAAGAAAATCAGCAACGGTTAATGTAAGTCCTTCAACTGCTCCATTTTTAATTAGAAAAGGGATCTCTGTAACACCCATGGTAGGGTTAGAATAGGTACATAAAAATACATCGTTTTTTATATGTGCTAATTTTGCTGTTAAATCAGGATGATTTTCAAAATAAATTGTTAAAAATTGCTTCGTTATTTTGATCTCGATTTTTCCATAAAGTGAATTGGTATATTTTCCAGTATATTTTTCTAAAGGGAGACTAAGTTTATTATTAGCCGCAATTATTTTTTCTATAGAATCATTTAGTGCAATTGATTTTTTTAATGATTCTTTATTTATTTCAAGCGATTTCTGACTAAACCCTTGATAAGGTAAGCCTAAAAAAGCATCTCGAATTTCGTTAGTTAATGATTGAAAAAAGTTGTTTTGATCGGTGTTGGTCATAACCATAATCCCTACATTTTCTTCGGGTATAAACACCAGCGAAGAGAGGAAGCCATCTACCGCTCCTGTATGTGAATAAACAAGTTTCCCATTTCTGTCGTTTATCATCAAACCTAAGCCATAAAGATAAAAATGTGTTTTTTGCTTATCTCTAGTGTCCATATTTAATATGGAGTATGGTTTTCGGGTTGCTAAAATTGCTTCTTTGGAAATAACTTGTTCTTCTCCCATTTTTCCGTTGTTTAGTTGTGTCAAAAGCCATTTAGCCATATCTTTTGCACATGAACCCATACTTGCAGCAGGTGCTAAACTATTTAAATCAGGAATAGGTAGCACTTTAATTTTGTTTTCAGTTAAAGTATGAGGGTAAGCTATATTGTTGATCGTTTTTAGCTCGTTTGTCATCATAAAAGTTCGGTTCATTTTTAGCGGAGTGAGTATTTTTTCTTTAACTGTTTGTTCCCAACTTTTACCTTCTACAGCAGAAATAATTTCTCCTGCAGTAAGATAACAGGCATTACAATAACCCCATTTCGTTCTGAAATCATAGAGTGGTTCTACGAGTCCCATTTTTTTAACAACGTCAGCTCTAGATAAATTAGAAGTCCAATACGTAAAATCACCCTGAAATGTCTCGAATCCAATTCGATGAGAAAGCATATCGTAAATGTTTACATTTTTATTGGCAAGGGAGTCTTTTAAACGGAAATTGGGTATCCATTTTGATATATGATCGCTTAAATTTAGTTTTTTTTCATTTTGCAAAATGGTTAATGTAGTAGCAGTAAAAAGCTTGGTATTGGAGCCTATTAAAAAAAGCGTATTTTCATCTACTAACTCATTCCCATTTTCTTTAGTTACTCCAAATCCTTTGCAATAAATAACTTTTCCGTTCTTTACTATAGCGACTGCTATTCCGGGGATATTCCAATCTTTAATATTTTTTTGAATATGAGAATCCAAGCTGTCAGTAACAAAAACGGGGATATCATTTTGTGCTGTTAATAGCATCCCTAATAAAGAGAAAAGTATACATAAAAACCGTTTTTTCATAAAGTATTTTTATTTGATTAAAAGTAGATAAATATTTTTGCCTTAAAAAGAGATAAGGCATTCTTTCTAAATCTCAAAAGTATTAAAATTTTATAAAAAAATAATATAAAAAAATGAGATGCATTAATTTTTTTGTTCTAATTTTGTTGTCCTTAAAAATGAAGTGTAAAAAATTTATTAATATATATTTAGGAGGAAAAATAAAAAATGGCAAAAGAAAAAAAGTATGTTTATTTCTTTGGCGGTAAAAAAGCTGAAGGACGTGCAGAAATGAAAAATTTATTAGGCGGCAAAGGTGCTAACCTCGCTGAAATGGTTAATTTAGGTTTACCTGTTCCTGCTGGACTAACAATTACTACGGAATGTTGTACAGATTATTATCAAAATAATTGTAAACTTCCCAAATCGCTTATAAACGAAGTAATGGTTGGAATGAAAAAAGTAGAAAAAGACATGGGAATGAAATATGGCGATCCAACAAATCCATTATTACTTTCCTGTCGTTCCGGAGCCAGAAAATCAATGCCGGGTATGATGGATACAGTATTAAATGTGGGTTTATGTTCTGCAACTATTCCTGGTTTAATTAAAAAAACGAATAACCCTCGTTTTGTTTGGGATTCATATCGCCGTTTAATTATGATGTATGCCGATGTGGTTATGGATAAAGCAGAAGGACTCGACAAAAACATCCGTAAAAAATTGGATGATATGTTAGATCAATATAAACATAACAAAGGGCTTAAACAAGATACAGACCTTACTGAAAAAGATTTGGAAATATTAGCAGGCGAATTTAAAAAGAAAGTGAAAGAAGAATTAGGTGCTGAATTTCCTGATAATGCAGAAGAACAGTTATTTGGCGGAATAAAAGCAGTTTTTAAAAGCTGGAATGGGAAAAAAGCTATTTCTTACCGTCGTATTG
>DAOLWT010000231.1:0-3629 GCA_035421345.1 Bacteroidales bacterium | reverse complement strand
AAAAATAAAAAACATTTTCAAGAAAAATATATTTGAATAAAGAATTTTGCGTCAACTAAAATTCTACTTATTTTAACCATATGTTAGGCAATAAACAATTTGAAATAAGTAATCACCTAACTTCGACAATGCGTCACCCAAATCGGTGACGCAAAATTTTTATCCTCTTGATTCTTCGTATATTTCTAAATCTTACTTATTAAAGTGTCGAAGTCTGGAGACCGTTTCCGTATTTTGAAACGGTCTTTCTTTTTTTAATTAAAATTGTTTTCTATCGAAAAATGGGTTTTTTGATGTGGCACTTAATGGAATTCCATAAATTATTTTAGTCTCTTTTCCCATTAATTCAAGCTCCTTTACTGCTATTCCAATGGTGTACATAATGCGATTATCAATACGATTATCCATGGCAATACTTACAGCCGACCCCATAGCTATTCCTAAATCTCCCGTATTAAAAACACAAGGGATATCAGCATGTTTTTCTTTTGCTTCACAATTTGGAAATCCACAAAGTCCGCATTTTTTCAAGCCCATGGTTTTAATTTCTGTACCAATTAGTATTAATGCAGTAGACTGAGTAATGTTTTCTGCATCACGTAGAAAAGTAGGACTATTAATTTCTCGTCCTATTTCTTTCATTTTTTGCGAAATAATAGCGATGGTTTCGCTTTCTGCCATCATTATTTTTAAATGATCTATACCTCTTGCTTTAGGAGCTGTTCTAGCAGCAATCATCATTTTTTTTGCAACATCTATAATGGTTTCGTATTTTATTTCTTCTTCATTTAATATGCTCATAGTTAATTATTTTTAAAACGATTATTAATTTTAATAAAACGCAATTTCAATATTGTCAATATATATAGCTTGTTTATCTTTATTCCAAACATATATTTTTAATTCATCATTTATAGAATAAAGTTTGGGTAAATTAAAAGATAAATATACCTTATCCCATTTATTGGGTTCAATAAAATAATTAAACTTAGATGATATCCAGAAATAATTTTCAAAAATTTTGTTGTCTTCATCTTTAAAATTCAAGGTAGCTACAATTTGCGCATTTTCATATTTTTGAGTAGAATAGGCATTTAAACTTATTTGAATTTTTTTCAATGTGTGATTCGTTATTTTAGATAATCGAGCGGTATAAGTAGGCCCATATTCATGTTTACTATTTAGTAAAATAGCATATTTACCTTCATATACACTATCTCTTGTAAGAAGGTTTGTGTCTTTATCCCAGGTTTCTTTTTCTTCAAACCCATTAAATACATATAACAATGGCTTTTCTTGTATTATTACATTTGTACTATCGTATTTGGAATATAGCGTAATTCCTGCCATACCGTTATAGTCGATATTTTTTATAACAAAAGGGTATTTATCGCAAATAATACGTTTTGTTTCAATCGGGTTTTCTACACTCGACCAGGCATAAAGGAAATAGGGCGTTTGACTATTCTTAATAAGTTGATTTAATTTATATAAATCTTCTTTCCCTTCGTTTCTGTACATTTTAAAGGGGAAAGGATTCGTTTTGTTTTTTTTAAAGTAATAATTAATATAATCGGGTGAATTAATATTAATTACACCGCTTATGTTCTGTTCGCCATAATTATTAGCCCATTCGGATGTTTTACTTGCTATATCTTTAAATTCTCCATAATGATATGTATGAAAATATTTTTTTTCGATAATAACGGATAATATAATAGAAGCGGAGAATACAAATAACATTGCCCCATTAAACTTTTTTCTGTTTTCTTGAATAAAAGAAAAAAGAAAAAATAATAGAAATGGAAATGAAATAAGTAAAAGGGAATGTGTTAAAATAGGGCGTTGCCAGGTTGAATAATAATAAGCAATAACAAAAGGGATAATAAACCAAAGTAAAGCAAGAAAATGAAATTTAGTAAATCGAATTTCGCCAAAACTCATAATATTGGAAATTAGAAAAATAATTCCCGCAATAGAAATAATCCAAATAGAATTATTAAAAATGGATAGAATATGTTTGAAAATCCAATCACTATCGGGACTCGAAATCCAATTAATAACATCCGATTGATGGAGTTGTTGAAAAATAATAAATATACAAGGGATATATGTAATAACGGCAATAAGAAATACAAATAAATATTTTTTTAAATAAGTTTTCGATATAAATAAAAATCCAGATAAATAAATAAGAAGTATAAAAATTGCTGCAAAGTAATGGAAATAGGCTGTTAAAGCCATATATGTAGCAAGAAGTAAAACATGTTTTGTTTTTGTTTTATTATCAAAAAGAAATTGGGTCCATTGCCATATCGTAAGTAGCGTGAAAAGTAATGTAGGACCGAATGGTGTTATATGCTGACTATAAAAAATTGGAAATGAAAGAAACGACAATGCTGCGGCTACATATAAACTAGCGGTTTTGCTAAACCAATTGCCGGCAATTCGGTATGCGAAAAATATAGATAAGATACCTGCCACTAAAAATGGCAATCGCACCATGAAAACAGATGTCCCTAGAACTTTAATCCATAGATATAGAAAAATAATTAAACCAGGAGGGTTTGTTTCAGCATATATTCCGTTCGAAAAAAAAGCGGAAAAATCGTTTATCTGGGAACGGCTAATAAAACTAAGCTCATCGTTCGACAACGAAAAATTATTAAATTGATATAGGCGTAGCAGCAGCCCTGTAAGCAATATAAAAAATAATAGAATACGGTTGTAATTATGTTGAATGAAAATTTTTACATTCATTTTTCAAGCATTCGTTGTTTAAGGGCTTCATATAATATGATCCCCGATGCAACGGAAACATTAAGCGATTCAATTTCCCCGATTAAAGGAATACTTACAACATGATCGGCTTTTTTTAAATATTCGGGAGAAATTCCATCATCTTCTGAACCCAATATAATAGCACAGGGAAGTTTATATGAGGCATTGAAATAAAGATTATCCGATTTTTCTGAACATGCAATAATTTGAAGTCCGCTATTTTTTAAAAAATCAATGGTTTTCTTTAAGTTTTCTTCTCTACAAATAGGTATTTTATAAATAGCACCTGCGGAGGTTTTTACGGCATCTGCATTAATGCTGGCAGCTCCTTTAGAAGGAATTACTATTGCATCAACACCGGCACATTCTGCCGTTCTAGTTATAGCCCCAAAATTTCTTACATCTGTAATTCGGTCGAGAATAAGTATTAAAGGGGTTTTCCCTTTTTCAAATATCATCGGTAAAATATTCTCAAGTGGCTGATAGGCTATCTCCGATATGAAACAAATAATTCCTTGATGGTTTTTTTGCGTAATCTTATTCAGTTTTTCTAAAGGAACATATTGCATCGGAATTTGTAACTCAGTTGTTAGTTTCCGAAGCTCCCAAGAACTTTCTCCCTTAAGCCCTGTTTGAATTAATATCTTGTCGATTTCTTTGCCTGACTTAATTGCTTCAATTACAGGTCTTATTCCGAAAATAATGTTTTCTTTACTCACCGTTTTTATAATAAGATTTATTACAAATGTAGAAAAAATCAATTAATCATGTTATTTTTGATAAATTATACTTAATTATCAATAGTGTCCTAAATAATTTTTCAGGAAAACGAAAATATGCTATTTCCT
>DAOLWT010000230.1:0-3637 GCA_035421345.1 Bacteroidales bacterium | reverse complement strand
TTTTCCTCTAAATAGTTTTGGTAATCGGCAGTAATAAGACCTCTTGCCTCCACTAAGGTTTTCGCTTGTTTTGGAATAAGCTGACTAATTTTAACAAAAACCACCGAACCTTTGGTATTTATATTTGGCGTAATCCCTTTAACCCAAGGAATAGAATCGATTATGGCATTGTCGTTTTTTTGATATTTCCCGGACTCTACACTTAAATTAAGCTGAGAATCTTTATTTAATAGTTTTGTAATTTCTTCATCGGTTAGTTTCCCTTTTTTTACCAATTTTTGTGCTTTATTGGCTATTACTAGGTTACTACAAGAATAGATAGTCGCCTGCACGCGATCTTCCCACATATATTTTTCTTTATTTTCTTCGTAGAAGCTTTTTAAGCCAATGGTATCTTTCACCGCTTTAGACCACACTTTTTCATCGGTTAAACTAAACAATAAAATGCCATCTCTATATTCTTTCATTAAGGCTTTAAATTCAGGATATTTTGATTCTAAATTATCATTTTCAAATTGCAAGGCACAATCTTCTATATATTGTTTATAAATTCTATTTACATAGGCTGCGCTATCCTCTTTTAAGCCCATGCTTATTTGTTTTTCGAAATAGTCGGCAAAATCTTGTTGGGTATATGATTTACTGCCGAAAGAAAACATCACATTATTTAAATTTTTGGCTTTTTCTTTATCCCAAACACCTGTAAAAATACTATCATTAACCACTTTATGAAACTCGCTTAAGCTAGCGGGAAATTCTTTGAATCCGTATTCTTTTTTTACTTTGGCTACCATCGATTCTTTCGATTTATTAGCACGCGTATCTTTTGAAATTCTTGTTTTTAACGAAGATTTAATGCTGTCGAGCGGTTCTATTGGCTGATGTTCGAGCAATTTAATAACATGCCATCCGTAAGCTGTTTGAACAGGTTCAGAAACATCGCCTACTTTTTTCAATTTTGCAATAGCGGTAATAAATTCCGGAACCATTCTATTAACACCAAACATAGGAATAACGCCTCCTTTAACAGCAGAAGTTTTATCGTCGGAAAATTTACGTGCCATTTCTTCAAAAGAAACACCGGCTTTAATGCTATCGGAAATTTCGAATATTTTTGCTTTTGCTTTCGCTGAATCAGCTGCTGTAGAAGAAGGGAAAAGGGTAACGATGATATGGCTTACCTGTACTCTTCCCATAGCGGGCTTTTTGTCGGTAACATAGATTAAATGATACCCGTAATCGGTACGTATTGGCATGGAAACCGATCCTATATTGGTTGTATAAGCTGCTGTTTCGAACGAATAAATTAAATCGAGCGCCGTAAAATAGCCCAACTCTCCTTTATTTCCTTTCGTGGCCGCTTTTGTTTCTGTTGCCGGTTGATCTTTCGCGTATTGATCGTCGGATGTTTCGGCTGCTACTTTCCCGAAATCTTCTTTATTATTGACAATCCTATTACGGATATTCATTATTTTTTGGTATGCTTTTAACGTATCTGCAGGCGAAGCATTAGGGCTAATTCTAATTAAAATATGACTCGCTCTTACATCTTGTTGCATACGGTTGTATGCTTCTTGAAGCAATTCTTCATTAACTTCTTTATCTACTAAATAAGGCTGTGCTAATTGTTCGCGATACCCATCGAGCTCGGTAATAAAAGAAGAAACGGTATCCATTCCCAATGATTCTGCTTCTTTTACTTTTAATTTAAAATTAATATACAAATCGAGGTATTCTTCGAGCGATTTTTTATCGATAACATCGTTTTTAAGATTATTTTTATTATACACATTCAGGAATTCAGATTTTGTAATTTTATCTCCTGAAATATTAACCAATACTGGATCTGTAGATGTTTGCGCCATGATTTGGGTAATCATAAAAAGGCAAATAAAAAATACGCTGAAAGAAATATAATTACGTTTCATATTCATTATTTTTTTAATTTTTAAGTTTCGCAAATTTATTTTATTTTAAGCAAATTTCCGTGTGTTTAACAATTTTTAAGATTATCCTTTACTGAAGTAGTTAGGTGCTTCTCTTGTAATGGTAACATCATGCGGATGACTTTCTTTTATTCCTGCAGCGGTAATTCTAATAAATTTCGCTTGTTGAAGTATTTCCATATTTTTTGCTCCGCAATACCCCATTCCTGCTCTAAGTCCACCTACCATTTGATGTATTACTTCCGACAGAGAACCTTTGTAAGCAACCCTACCAACAATCCCTTCGGGCACTAATTTTTTAATATCATCTTCTGCATCTTGAAAATAGCGATCTTTCGACCCTTTCTGCATCGATTCAATAGAACCCATGCCCTGATATGTTTTAAACTTTCTTCCTTCGTAGATAATTGTTTCCCCGGGCGATTCATCAACGCCGGCAAATAAGCTTCCTATCATCACCGAATCGGCTCCAGCAGCTAATGCTTTCACAATATCACCGGTAAAACGTATTCCACCATCGGCAATTACTGGAATACCGGTTCCTTTCAATGCTTTCGCTACTTCATAAACTGCATGCAGTTGAGGAACTCCAACTCCGGCAATAATACGTGTGGTACAAATAGAACCGGGACCTATCCCCACTTTAATAGCACTAGCTCCTGCTTTTGCTAAATCTTTCGCCGCTTCTGCCGTTGCAATATTACCAACAATGGTATCCAGTTCCGGATAATCTTTTTTTATTTTTTTTAATATTTCGAATACCCCTTTGGTATGACCATGAGCCGTATCAATAACAACAGCATCTACTCCAAATTTAACCAAAGCGGCTACTCTTTCGAGCGTATCGCGTGTAACACCAACGGCAGCGGCAACTCTAAGTCTGCCTCTACTATCTTTACACGCATTCGGCCTAGCTTTAATTTTTATAATATCTTTATATGTAATAAGTCCAATTAATTTGTAATTCTTATCAACTACCGGAAGTTTTTCAATTTTATATTCCTGTAAAATATCGGCTGCTTTCTCAAAATCAGTGAATTCGGTTGTTGTAATTAGATTTTCTTTCGTCATAATTTCTACAACCGGTCTTTCCATTTCTTTTTCAAAGCGAAGATCTCTATTGGTAACAATACCTACTAATTTATTTTGATTATTTACAACCGGAATTCCGCCAATTTTATTTTCGGCCATCATATTGAGGGCATCAATTACTTTCGCATCTTCGTGCAAGGTAACTGGGTCTAATATCATTCCATTTTCAGCCCGTTTTACTTTTCTAACTTCGTTGGCTTGTTCTTCAATTGACATATTTTTGTGAAGAACGCCAATTCCTCCTTCTTGAGCAATCGCAATTGCCATTCCCGATTCAGTAACTGTATCCATTGCGGCAGAAACAATAGGAATATTTAACCGGATGTTTTTCGTTAAAGAAGAAGAAATATTTACTTCGCGCGGCATAACCTCTGAATAAGCCGGAACTAATAATACATCATCATAGGTAAGACCTTCACCTACGAATTTATCTTGAAAAGAGGACATATTGAAATGTTTTAATTTTGGCAAATGTAGGAAAAATATGCTCTTTTTGAACAAGTTTATTAAAAAAAACAAATAAAACCGTATCTTTTTGATTAGTTTAAAAAGAAAGTCCTATTTCTTTAACCAATAAGCCATTAATCTATTTTTAAAAA
>DAOLWT010000229.1:0-3643 GCA_035421345.1 Bacteroidales bacterium | reverse complement strand
GTCATGATTTACGTTATGCTATTGATTCTTCTAAATTACAAAAAGAATTAGGATGGAAACCATCATTGCAGTTTGAAGAAGGACTTGAAAAAACAGTATCATGGTATCTTACAAACGAAGAATGGCTAAACAATGTTACCAGTGGAAATTATCAGAAATACTACGAAAATCAATACGTAAAAAGATAATAACAATTATAAACCATTCTTATTTCGATGGGACTTTTCGGAAATATATTTAAGTCAAACAAACTTAAAAGCCCAATTAACTTATCGCTGATTGGAACGGATGTCCATTCCCATTTAATTCCGGGTATCGACGATGGTTCTAATACACTTGAAGAATCCATTATCTTAATAAAACAGCTTTGTGATTTGGGTTATAAAAAGATAATCACCACTCCACATATTATGGTTGATTATTTTAAAAATAATGCAGATACCATCAATAGTGGTTTAGCTACATTAAGAAATGAATTATCGAAACAAAATATCGCTATAAGTATTGAAGCAGCAGCAGAGTACATGTTTGATGATGGGATGATAAAAAAATTTAAAAAGAAAGAACTCCTTACTTTCGGAAATAATTATGTACTTATTGAACTCTCCGCATATAACCCTCCAGAAAACTTAATTCAAACTTTTTTTGATTTAAAAATGGATGGATACACCCCTGTACTTGCACATCCAGAAAGATATCCCTATTGGCATGACAATATTGAATTTTATGAAACATTAAAAAATCATGAAATTCTTTTTCAGATAAACATCCCCTCATTATCCGGTTATTATTCACCTATTGTTAAGAAAATTTGCGAAGAACTTATCACAAGAAATATGGTAGAATTTGTCGGAAGCGATACACATAATTTAGAATATATTACCATGCTAAAAAAAGCGTGTTATTCCCCCTATCTTGAAACACTTATAAATAGTGGCAAATTAAGGAATAATCAACTATAAATTTGCTCATAATACCGATTGCATAGATGTAATAGTCCAATAAATTGTACTATAACATCTATGTTATCGGCATTACCATTGTAAAATTTAAAATAACCGTTGGACTATTTTAAATTTACAATTGGTATATTTTTTTATAATAATATTCTGAATCCATAAAAAAGCCCGATAGTTTGAATTTATCGGGCTTTTATAATAATACAAATAAATGTTTATTTTGTGTAATCCATCAATGAATAACGTTTATAAACATTATATCTCGATTTTGCAGACTCTTCGGCTGCTTTAAATAATTCATCTGCATCTTTCGGGAATGATTTTCTCAACGAAGTATAACGTACTTCGCTATTAATGAAATTCTGGAATTCGTTCCATTCTGGTTCTTTCGAGTCGAGTGTGAATGGATTTTTTCCTTCTTTTTCTAATAGTGGGTTATATCTGAACAAATGCCAGTAACCTGATTTTACAGCTAGTTCTTCTTGTTCCTGTGTTTTTCCCATACCTGCTTTTAATCCATGGTTAATACAAGGAGCATAAGCAATAATTAATGAAGGTCCGGGATAAGCTTCAGCTTCTTTTAAAGCGCGGAAATACTGACTGTTATTTGCACCCATTGCAACTTGTGCTACATATACATAACCGTAAGAAATAGCCATCATGCCTAAATCTTTTTTACGGATACGTTTTCCGGAAGCAGCAAATTTTGCTACGGCACCAATCGGCGTTGATTTAGAAGATTGTCCGCCGGTATTGGAATAAACTTCTGTATCCATCACTAAAATATTGATATCTTCTCCTGAGGCCAATACATGATCAATACCACCAAAACCAATATCATAAGCCCAACCATCGCCACCAAATGCCCATACCGATTTTTTAATGAGGTATTGTTTTAAATCTAAAAGTTGTTTTGCAATAGGCAGATTGCTTTTTTCTATCAGTTTTATCACTTTTTCTGAAGCGGTAGCAGATTCTTCTCCTTTTTCTTTGGTATCTAGCCAGCCTTTAAAAGCTTCTTTCATTTCTGCAGGAATATCCGTTGTTAGTGCTTCTCCCATTAAACGTTTTATCCGTTCTCTCATTTTATTTACGCCTAAAGATATTCCAAACCCATATTCTGCATTATCTTCAAATAAAGAATTAGCCCAAGCTACCCCTTTTCCGTTTCTGTTACATGCACGATATGGTGTTGCGGGAGCAGAACCTCCGTAAATAGATGAACATCCTGTTGCATTGGCAACCATCATTCGTTCACCAAACAACTGAGTTACAAGCTTAATATAGGGTGTTTCACCGCATCCGCCACAGGCACCTGAGAACTCGAATAAAGGTTGTGCAAACTGACTATTTTTAAATGTTTTGAACTTATCAATAAGGTGATCTTTATAAGTTACATTATTAGCGATATAATCCCATCTAGAAATTTCTTCTGCTTGAGTTCCTAAATGTTTTAATTCGAGTGCTTTGGTTTTTGCAGGACAAACATCTACACAATTACCACAACCAGTACAATCCAGCACACTTACCTGAATACGGAATTGATATCCTTCTAATTCTTTTCCGTTTGCTTTTAATGTTTTGGTATTTGCAGGAAGGTTTTTCATTTCCTGTTCTGTAAATAAGAAAGGTCTTATTGCAGCATGAGGACAAACCAATGCACACTGATTACACTGAATACAGTTTTCCGAAATCCATTCGGGAACACTGACCGCAATCCCTCTTTTTTCATATTGGGTAGTACCACAAGGGAATGTTCCATCTTCACGACCTGTAAATGTGCTTACGGGCAATGTATCGCCTTTTTGAGAATTAATAGGCTCCATTACATTTTTAATAAAATCAGGAATTTTACGATCGTCTTTTTTGGCTTTTATTTCAATGTTTTTCCATTCAGCAGGTACTTTCACTTCTTTAACCTCTCCCCCTTTATCAACAGAAGCGTAATTCATTTTTACAATACTCTCTCCTTTTTTACCATACGATTTTTCTATTGCTTTCTTCATTTCCTTTATGGCTAAATCGTAAGGAATAACATTGGAAACTTTAAAGAATGCTGCTTGCATAATGGTATTGGTACGATTACCTAAACCAATTTCTTCAGCAATAAGAGTTGCATTAATGATATAAAATTTAATTTCATTTTCTGCTAAATATTTTTTTATGTGGTCGGGCAATCTCTTTTTTGTTTCTTCTTCATCCCAAATACTGTTAAATAAGAAAGCACCTCCTTTTTTCAAACCTTTCAGCATATCATATTTTTCTAAATAAGCAGGAACATGACAAGCAACAAAGTCGGGTGTATTTACTAAGTATGGAGCACGAATAATGTTATCGCCAAAACGTAAATGCGAAACAGTTATACCGCCCGATTTTTTTGAATCGTATGCAAAATAAGCCTGACAATATTTATCGGTGGTATCACCAATAATTTTAATTGAATTTTTATTAGCACCAACTGTTCCATCAGCACCTAAACCATAGAATTTAGCTTCGAATGTTCCTTTCGGAGTTACGCTGATTTCGGGTAATAAAGGAAGCGAATGATGCGTAACATCATCAACAATACCAACAGTAAAATGGTTTTTTGGTTTTGCAGAAATTAAGTTCTCATAAATAGATAATACCATAGAAGGAGTTGTATCTTTCGAACTTAAACCATATCGTCCGCCAATAACCATAGG
>DAOLWT010000228.1:0-3677 GCA_035421345.1 Bacteroidales bacterium | reverse complement strand
GATAAAGAAATTTTAGATAAAACATACGATGCCAAAATAGAAATTGATGGATATAAACAGGATTCCTCTATGTTAGGCAACAGTTGGTTTAAAAGTAAAGTGAGTTTAAATTATACCGTTGTAAATAATGGCAATGTTGTTATTAATTGTTATCGGTATACTATTAAAGTTATTACGAAAGATTTAACAACTTATTTTTATACAGAAAGCCACTATAAAACAGTCCCTCCTAATACTGAAATAAAAGATAGCTCAAAAGTAGCAATAGGCAATAGTAAATTGTATAATATTAGTATTGAAGATGTTGTTTTTGAATAAATAATACCAACTATTAATTTTAATCAAATAAATATTTATTTCTAACCATTATATCTTTTACCGCATTTTTTAATATTTCAGCTGTTTGTAATACAAGGGCAGGATCTGAAGGAAAAGGCAGGGGTTTGTTTTTGAGTTTCTTTTTCGATTCTTCTGTTAATGCTTTTATATTTCCATTGATAACTACATAAGAATTTTCGAAGAACGTTTGTGCTGTAACAGGGTCTGTTTTTACTAATTGATTTGTTTCGGTATTCACCATATTTAAAGTTCCACTCACAACAGCCGATTTTCTTTGTTGGGTTTCAATTACAGCACAAGAGATAGTAGTATATTTCGGTATTTTTATATCATTCCCTAGACTATCTTTCACCACATTCCCATTTTTATCAAGAAGATAAGTAAAGCCGTCTTCCATTTGTTTTGAATCGGTATAATGTACTTCTTTAATTTTCTCGGGAGAAATATCTATTACTTTTATATTTAAAGTAGCTTTATATGAATAAGTACGTCCCTCAACTTCAGCTACATCGTAGTTTGTCCATAGCGTATTAATATCGGTAAGACTTATTTTAGTAAGCTCCGTTTCAAAATCGGCAGGAAGTAAAATGGTTGTTTCGTTTTCAATATTAAAAAGAATATGTGTTTTCCCATTATTAAGTGCCACGGTTAATAAAGAATCGGTGTCTTTGTAATAGTTATAGTATTCTTTTACTTTTAAAAGTTCCGAATAAGCTGTTCTTGAATTTTCTTTATCTCCTTTATTAATTAGGGTTTGAGCATGAACATAAAAATATTCTGCTGCTTTTTTCTTTGCTTCAATAATTTCTAAATCATAATCAACATATTTATAATCAATTTTATCAAGTATCGTTTGAGGTAATGTTTTAACTTTATTTTGACGAGCTTTCATTTTTAAATAAATAGAAAATAAATCATCCCAAACATCGGGTTCACCTGTTTTTTTGAGGTACGCAATAGATTCTTTATTAGTTTGATTAGCAATGCTGTATGCTTGTTTTAAAATAAGTATTTCTTTACTTTTAGTTGCTTTTTTTGAAAGCTTTTTTACAGCATGGTTTATAGCTAAATCGTAAGATCCTTTTTCAAAATATCTTTTAGAGGAAACACATCCTTGCAAAAGGATTAATAAAAGTATATTGAGTAAAAATAACTTTTTCATGGAAGTATGTTTTAAATTGCATTAATAATAAAACAAAGATTAGACCAAAAATAGATACAATCTATAAAAAGTATAAAAAAACGAAGATAAATAAATAGTTAAAAAAACTGCAATTCATTTTTCTTTTACAAATGAAAATGATAATTTTGACGCTTGCAAAAAAAGAGATATCTAAAATTTCACGTTTGTTAACGAAAATGATAAAAAATAAATTATGTGGACGATTCTTGTTAGGTTAATTTTAAGAAACAGACTTGGAATAATAATAGCGATAGGCTTACTTACTGCTTTCATGGCATATCAGGCGTTACGAATAGAAATTACGCATGAGCCACAGGAAATGCTCCCTTCTAATGATTCTACAAGTATTATTTATAAAAATTTTAAATCTGTTTTTGGAGAAGATGGAAGTGTTATGTTTGTTGGTATTCAAGATAAAAACATGTTTAATTTAGCAGAATTCAATGATTTTTATGATTTAACGAATAATCTTAAGAAAATTGAAGGTGTTCAGGAAGTTTTGTCGGTTAGCCGGCTTTTTCATTTAATTAAGAATGATTCAAGTCGTAAATTCGATTTTAAACCAATTATTAGTCAGAAGCCCCAAACACAAGCTGCATTAGACAGTATAAAAAATACCATTTTTTCATACCCTTTCTATAATAATCTTCTTTTTAACAAAGAGAATGATGTGTATTTATTAATGATTACACTCGATAAAAAGAAAATATCTTCCAAAGATCGGTTTGTATTAGTAGATAATATTAAAAATAATGTTGAAAAATTTGCTACAACATATAAAATAAAAGCACATTATTCGGGACTTCCGTATATCCGAACAATTACTTCCAAAAAAATTAAAAATGAACTTTTATTGTTTATTGTATTAGCTCTTGTTGTAGCGGCAGTAGTTCTTTTCTTTTATTTCAGATCATTTAAAGCGGTTTTAATTCCCTTATTAATTGTTGCTATTGGCGCAGTATGGGCATTAGGAACCATGATGATGTTTCATTACAAAATTACACTTCTTTCCGGAATTATTCCGTCGTTACTTATTATTATTGGTGTTGAAAATTGTATTTTTTTAATTAATAAATACCATTATGAATATCACAAGCACCAAAATAAGGTGAAAGCACTTTCGAGAATGGTACAACGTGTTGGTTCTGCTACCTTGCTAACCAATACAGCTGCAGCTGCCGGGTTTGCGGCATTTATTATTATTCGAAATCAAATGCTCCATGAATTCGGTGTTATCGCATCCATTAATATCATGGTTATGTATATTATTTCGTTGTGTTTAATCCCTATCTTGTTTAGCTATCTAGATCCACCTACATTAAAACAAACACAGCATCTAGAAAATATAAAAGTTAAAAAAATTGTTGATTTCATAGTTCATTCTGTTCAAGTTAAAAGGAAAGTTATTTATATTAGTTTTTCCATCATCGTGTTAGTTGGCATTGTGGGCATGTTGCTTTTAAAAACAAAAGGCAACGTGGTAGATGATATTTCAAAGAAAGATCCGTTATATACCGATTTGCAATTTTTTGAAAAACATTTTAAAGGAATAATGCCTTTTGAAATATCGATAGATACCAAGAAAAAGAAAGGCGTATTAAGCAATAAAATACTTCAGAAAATTGAACAACTTCAGGATACATTGGCAACCTATCCCGAGTTATCAAGTCCATTATCTATTGTTGAAGTAGTTAAGTTTGCTAAACAAGCATATTACAACGGCGATTCGGCTTTTTATGCATTACCTAATAATAATGAAGTAGTCTTTATTCAAGGATATCTGCCTAAATTTAATAATAAGAAAAAAACCTTGTTAAATAATTTTGTTGATTCTACATTACAGCTTACCCGCGTTAGTGTTCAAATGGCGAATATTGGGACAAAAGACATTGAACGGATAAAAAATGAATTAGAACCAAAAATTGATTCTATTTTCAATAAACAATATTATAGAGCACAAAAAAATGCAGAAACTGCTACTAAAGTTACTAAATATGATGTTGCCGTAACCGGATCGAGTATTACATTCTTAAAAGGGACAAACTATTTAGTTGATAATTTATGGACTAGTTTAGCTGTAGCAACACTTATTATTTCGTTACTTATGCTATTAATGTTTTCATCGGTTAAAATGGTTGGCATTTCTATGATTCCT